>DATMYS010000024.1:0-4768 GCA_035560835.1 Methanosarcina sp. | reverse complement strand
TATTCAGTATTAATTAGTGAATGCTGTCAAACTTAGGTATTAACTCTATTTTTTCATCATCTTTCGATTTTCCAGCCTCTTATGTTAATCCTGCATTCCGCAGTATTTTTTAGAGAATCTGTAGTTTTCCACTAGCGTTTTTAAACATTTTCAAATTACACCATGTATTTGCTTGCAGTGGGATGCGCCAGCGCAAATTTGATTTTACCTGTGAGTAGACTGACGATTCTTATTTCCAAAAGTAGTTCTATATTGACAAAAGATATATATGATAAATATAATTCCTGTTTTTCGTTTTTCAAAATGAATTACGGCACGGGCAGCAGAAGATAGATAATATGGTCAGATATGGGGAGTACAAAAGGGAAGTCGGTGAACTAAATAAAGATATTTTCACCACCGCCTTCAAAACTACAATTCCTGTGCTTCTCGGGTACATACCTCTCGGAATGGCTTTTGGGTTTCTGCTTGACGGTGCAGGATATCACTGGATTTATGCTTTTATTATGAGCCTTTTTGTCTATGCAGGTTCTGGCCAGTTTCTGGCAGTAGCTTTACTTTCTGCTGGTGCAGGATTAACTGAGTTTGCCATAGCTACACTGCTTCTGAATTTCAGGCACGCTTTTTACGGGCTATCCCTGCTTGAGAAGTTTTCCGGGGTAGGCAGGGTCAAACCTTACTTGATCTTTGCACTAACCGACGAGACATACGCTCTCCTGACCACAACAGATGTCCCGAAGGGCAGCTCAAAGTCGAGATTTTACTTTTATATTGCAGTCCTTGACCACTTCTACTGGATCGCAGGTTCCGTTCTGGGGGCTGCACTAGGCTCTGTCCTGGATCTTAATCTTGAGGGCATGAGTTTTGTGCTGACTGCGCTATTTGTGGTGCTGACCATAGAGCAGTACTTCAGTTCAGAGACACGTTTTCCCTTCATAGCCGCAGTTGGTGCAGGAGCCCTTTCCCTTACTCTATTCAGTCCTGACAATATGCTGCTTGCCTCAATCGTTCTCGGAACTTTGATCCTGATTGGCAGGGAAAAATTAACGCAAAGAATCCAGAGAGCACGGAAAATGCAAATGCAGAAAACTCAGGGAACTTCACAAATAAAGAAGGAAATTAGGCCGATTAATGCATCCGTACAGCCTGTTGAAGACAAAATAAAGGAGGAAAACTGATGCTGGATACTCTTCAAATGCTCGTAACCATTGCGGTCATAGCGCTTGCAACCTTTGCAACCAGAGTTATTCCGTTCCTGTTTTTTGGCTCAAGGGAACCCCCTGCAACGCTCTCGGTTATTGAAAAAAACCTGCCTCCTATGATTCTCCTGCTGCTTGTCATATACTGCCTGAAAGACGTTCAATGGCTTATAGCTCCATACGGGATTCCGGAATTAGTTACCATATGTGTCGTTGCCGGGTTGCACTTCTGGAAACGAAACGCTATGCTAAGTATCTTTACAGGGACAGCGCTTTATATGGTACTTGTGCAGTTCAACATTTTTTCCTTTCTCTGACTTTTTCTCGTGTTTCAGTGATCCAGTTCTTTTGTCTTCCCCGAGCCAGTTCTCTTGCTTTCCTCTGACAAAAATTTCCTGTTTTCCTCTGTTATAGGTATATTCCAAATTCTTCTATACCTGAGTTCGGTTAAAAGTCGAAATATGTCAAAAAAGCCAGGTGAAAAAAACAAAAATATTTATACACATCAATAATAATGCTTTACAACAAGTGACCTTATATGAAAGAGGAAAAAATCGATGTGTCTTTACTCAAAAGTAAAGGATTTCTGCCCCAGAGACAGGAAAATATGTTTTCAATGCGGCTAAAGGTTGTGAGTGGGAATCTGGATGCCGAAAAACTGCGGGCAATTGCAGATGCGGCTGAGAAATATGGCTCTGGCTACGTTCACATAACCTCAAGGCAACAGATTGAGATTCCTTTTGTTAAACTTGAAGATACGGAAGCAGCAAGCAATGAACTTGAAAATCAGGGCATTTCAGGAGGCTCTGCCGGAAAAAGGGTAAGAGCAGTAGTCGCCTGCCAGGGAGATAGGATCTGCAGAAACGGGTTGATTAACTGCGAGAGCATAGCATGCAGGATCGATGAAAAATACTTCAGGGAAGCTGTCCCTAAAAAGCTCAAGATTGCAGTAACAGGTTGCCCTTCAGCTTGTGTAAGGCCTCAGGAAAATGATTTTGGAGTCATGGGTACGGTAAGGCCTGAAACCCTTGGGGAAAATTGTGTCGGCTGCAAGCGCTGTGAAAAAGCGTGTAAGGTGGGGGCGATAAAAGTCCTGGAAGATAAAGCCTCTATAGATACTGAAAAATGCATCCTGTGCGGAGCATGTATTGCAGCCTGCCGGAAAGAAGCCCTGAGGGTAGAAAAAACCGGGTGTACGATCTTTGTTGGAGGCAAGGCCGGACGCCAGCCCATGCAAGGGATAAAGCTTCTTGAGCTTGCAGACGAGGAGCATCTATTCTCAGTCCTTGAAAAAACCTTTGAGTATTACAGGAGAGAAGGACTTGACGGGGAGAGATTAGGAGACCTCCTTGACAGGCTCGGTATTGAAAAATACAGGGAAGAAGTCCTTTCCTGAAACTTCCCTCCCATTTTTCAGTTTTTCTTAAGTTTCTTGATTTATTAAGTTTCTCAGCTTTTCTCGAGTTTTCTGATATCCAAAGTGTTCCAATTTTCTAATTTACCAGGCTTTCTTAAGTTTACATGTCTCTGAGGTTTACAGATTTTCTTCGAAGGTTTTGAAAATCTGCCTGAAGTCACCTGCACAAGAAAATCGAAATTTCTCTCACTTAGAAAGTCCGCCCGCTTAACCTGTCGATCTGGCGCGAATTGCAAGCCAGGCTACTATCGCCCCTAACCCGATAATGAGGGCAATAAAACGTATAAATCCTCCCAAGAAGGGAATTTCATATACAATTGCAAATATAATTGCCCCGACAAGATAGTATATCATTTTTCCGGCATCCTTTTTTAAGATTTTATTATAGATTATCTCACCTGCAAGCAGTTTCACAGGCACTGTCGCGATAAGAAGTGCAAGTGCCAGAAGCAACATCATCAGGATCGAAAGACTCCACCCAAAAATAGTAATAAGCAGGATTATCGAGAGTATCGGAAGGAAAAACAGAGTCAAAAAGCCCAGTAATCCTGTTTTCAGAGGTGAGTCTTTTACAAGTTCCGCAATCCCGCCTACAAAACCCGGGAAAAGGTAGATGAGTACCAGGCCAAGAACCAGGGATGCGAGCAACCCGAGGATGAAGAAGAAGATGCTAAACCCTTCAGCACTTTCATGTTCTTCTTCCGTCTCATTTACCTGCGTAATATTCAGGTTTCCCCCGACCTTATCTTTCAGATTCGAGGGATAATTATCGGCTTGAAGTGCAAGATTTCCTTTGAGCTTGAAGTCATCTCCGGTTTTGAGGGTGCCTGTTGAGATATCCCCATTTCCGTTAACCGTCCCATCGAGCGTTACTTCCCCTCCGCCAAGCAGGATATCCCCTTCGACCACGCTGTCCCGGGAAAGAATAATCTGGCCGCCAAGTGCTGCTACATCTCCACCTACATTCCCGTTTACCCGGATAGAGCCTCCGGCTGCGATAATGTTTCCTGAAACGTTTCCATTAACAATTAGATCCCCGCCTGCCCCTATAAAGTCATCTCCGGTATTCCCGTTTATTTCAAGTCGGGACCCTGCAAGCACCAGGTCTCCCTGAATGTTCTGATCAATCTGAAGGTCCTCACCACCCCCAAAGGCATTTCCTGAGCTCGTATATTTAAGAAGATTTTCATCGGCAGCTCCTGCTGAGTAAGGCAGTGCGGCAAAAAGTATTACAAGTAAAACAAGACCTGACACCAGTTTCTTTTCCATAAATCAGCCCTCTTTGCACTATTTCTCAATTTTGCACTTTTTTTACATTACTGCTTAATTTTGCACATAATTATCTCCTTCAATTAAAGAATGTTTTCAAAAAATTATCTGAGACTAATATTAAAGTTCAATTCAGAAGAAAAAAGTAAAGGAAACCTTGAGTGAAAATAATAGCGATATAACATACCTTTCAGTAGCATAAATGCCTCCGGGAATTTAGCTGGAAAGCGGCTTGATTTCGGTCAGGCATTATTCTGGACTCGAATTTGAATTCGAGAAATTTACCAGGAATTACTATGGATTCTGGAAGTATCGTATCTCATTCTGGCTGATTTTTCTTCTGCCGGATAACCCATTGCAATAATCGAAAATGGAGTTACATGTGCCGGAATATTTAACAAACCCCTGAGTTCCTGAACCATCTTTTCAACGGGATAAACCCCGATCCAGACGGCCCCAAGCCCGAGATCATGAGCGGCAAGCAACATATTTTGACTTGCAGCTGAGCAGTCCTGAATCCAGAAATCTTTGAATTTCGGAGAGCGCTGGTCCCCGCAGACGAGCACTGCAGTGGGAGTGCCCTCCAGCATCTTTGCATATGGATGTACCTCTGAGATTTTCTCAAGCAGGCCGTGTTGATCAATTATAACGAAATGCCAGGGCTGCTCATCTCCTGCGGAAGGTGCGTTCATTCCGGCTTTTAAAACATTCTCAATCACATCCCGATTTACCGGGTCTGATAAATATTTTCGGATACTTCTTCGGGTTAAAATTGCGTCCATTGTTTCCATAAAATTCCCCCAATCGATAATGTTTTTTTATAGTGGATAAACCTATTGTTACAAAGCCTTATGTTCACATAAATCGTATACGTTTATAAAAC
>DATMYS010000023.1:0-6332 GCA_035560835.1 Methanosarcina sp. | reverse complement strand
ATTCTAAGATAAAAGTGCAGAGGATTCTAAAATAAAAGTACAAAAAAGAAAATTAAAAAGTTAAACCGTTGCGCTTTGCAGCATTACCTCAAGAACTTTTAACCGGAAAAAGAAACATATATATATTGTCAAATAGGTACTAAATTACTTACTTCCCTTAGTGGTGACCCTCTCGATGTATGAAGAGAAGTAGAACCATATGTGGAAGCGTTGCTATATACTCACATTAATTAAATAATTTACATGAAGCAAACTTAGTTAAAGATCCATAAATTATGGAAATTGATAATAAGTTACCCCCAAAATCCAGTTTCTCAGCTGGCAAGTTTTTTGAACTAATTCTCAAAAATGAGCCACGGAAATAATTCAGAAAATTATTGATGAATATTACATTCATTCTTATCCATTTTTAGAGTGATCAAAATGTGTGGAATAATAGGCTTTATAGACCGAACAAAGTCCAGAATGGACGGGTCGAGCATAAAAGCCGCCCTCAGCCTCATGAATGAAAGAGGCAGTGGAGATGGGGCAGGCTATGCTGCATATGGAATCTATCCTGAATATGCAGACTACTATGCTCTTCATGTTTTCTTTGACAATCTAGGTGAACCAAAAAAGAAGGTAGATGAACTCCTTATCCAATTGGGGGAAGTTGTTCATCAGGAAGAAATCCCAACAACCCCACAGCCGGGCATAAAGAAAGTACACATCCCATGGAGATATTTCTTTAAGCCCTCAGAAGACCTGATGGCAGGAAAAATGGCTTCTGAAAATGATGTTATCACTTACATAGTCATGGAAGTGAATTCCAATGTAAAAGGTGCTACAATCTTTTCCTCCGGGAAAAATATGGGAGTCTTCAAGGCTTCTGGCTGGCCTGAAGATGTGGCAAACTTTTACAGAATTGAAGACTACAAGGGATATATCTGGCTCGGCCACAACCGTTATCCCACAAATTCTCCGGGCTGGTGGGGAGGAGCTCATCCTTTCAATCTGCTTAACTGGTCAGTAGTACATAACGGAGAAATTACCTCATATGGCACAAACCAGCGCTATGTTGAAGGATACGGATACAAGTGTTCCCTGTTTACTGATACCGAGGTTGTAGCCTATCTGTTTGACCTGCTTGGAAGACAGCACGAGCTTTCGCATGAAATGGTTGTCAAGGCTCTTGCTCCGCCTTTCTGGGACGATATAGATCGGATGCCTGCGAAAGAAGCAGAATTGAACAAGGCAGTTCGCCTTACCTACGGATCTGCCCTTATGAATGGACCCTTTGCAATTGTAGTTGGGACAGAGAATGGTATTGTTGGTTTTACTGACAGGATTAAACTGCGCCCTCTGGTAGTTGGTGAGAATGGAAATCGGCTCTACATATCCAGCGAAGAAGCCGCGATAAGAGTGCTTGACCCCGAAGTTAAGAATGTATACACTCCCAGGGCAGGAGAACCAATTATAGGGAGGTTTATTGAATGACGCTCGGAAGTGTGCCCCCAAAATTTAAGGTCAGTATTGACCGCGACCAGTGCATGGATTGCGGACGTTGTATTGAAAATTGTTCATACGGCGTGTACAGGAGAGAAGGCGACAAAATCCTGATAGAATCCAGGAAATGTACAGGCTGCCTTCGCTGTGTTGCCATGTGCCCCAGGGATGCAATCACGCTTACTGAGAAACCTATAGACTACCGCAGCCACCCCGTCTGGACCAGAGAGGTCAGAGAGGATATTATTAAACAGGCTCGCAGTGGAAAAATTATCCTTTCAGGAATGGGAAACGCCAGGGATTTGCCAATTGTCTATGATCGCCTTCTCCTTGACGCCTGCCAGGTTACAAACCCGAGCATTGACCCCCTGAGAGAACCAATGGAACTCAGGACTTACATTGGAAAGAAACCATCCAAACTCAAGTTTAGAAAGACAGAAAATGGGGATGTAGAGCTGGAAACAAAGCTTGCCCCAAATCTTAAGCTTAATACCCCAATCATGATCGGGCACATGAGTTTCGGAGCTATCAGCCTCAACTCTCAACTCAGTATGGCAAAGGCCGTAACAGAGCTCGGAACTTATATGGGAACAGGAGAGGGAGGGTTGCATAAAGATCTCTACCCTTACCAGGACCACATGATTGTCCAGGTCGCTTCAGGCCGTTTCGGTGTAAATATTGATTACCTTGAAAGAGGGGCTGCTATTGAGATCAAGATTGGTCAGGGAGCAAAACCGGGTATAGGCGGGCACCTGCCTGGAGAGAAAGTAAGTGAAGAAGTCTCAAAGGCTCGTATGATTCCTCTCGGCAGTGATGCGATTAGTCCAGCACCTCATCATGATATTTACAGTATCGAAGACCTTGTTCAGCTCATTAGAAGCCTGAAAGAAGCGACCGAGTGGAAGAAACCGGTCTTTGTTAAGATTGCAGCCGTGCATAATGTGGCTCCAATTGCTGCTGGTATTGCCCGCTCTTCTGCAGATGCGGTAGTGATTGATGGATTCCGTGGCGGGACTGGTGCAGCTCCCAAAGTTTTCAGGGATAACGTAGGAATTCCGATTGAAGTTGCAATCGCAAGCGTTGATCAGAAACTTAGAGAACAGGGCGTAAGAAACGAGATATCAGTTATTGCAAGTGGCGGGATAAGGACCAGTGCAGACCTTGCCAAGTCAATTGCTCTCGGAGCAGATGCTGTTAATATCGGAACTGCCGCCCTTGTTGCTCTGGGCTGCAGGGTTTGCGGCAATTGTTATAGAAACCTTTGCCCCTGGGGCATCGCTACCCAGCGTCCAGATCTTGTGAGCAGGCTTGACCCTGAGAGAGGAGCAGTTCAGGTTTCAAATCTTATTAAGGGTTGGACTGACGAACTCAGTGAACTTATGGGTGCGGCAGGAATCAACAGTATAGAAAGTCTGCGCGGCAATAGAGACCGCCTGCGTGGGTATATGCTGGACGAAAAAATGCTTGAAATCCTTGATGTACTGCCAGCGGGGGCCTGATTGAAATGAAGACGGTAAAAATTGATGCCAAAGGTATGCACTACACCCCCTTAAACCAGAAAATCAGGGCTGCGATTGCGGACAGGGCAGAGGAAATCATACTCGACAATGTGCTTGGACAGCGCTTCATAGGAGATGGGCTTAGAGGCAATGTCCGCATCATAGTCAATGGGGTTCCCGGAGGAGATCTGGGGATGTTCATGAGCGGGCCGACCTGTATTGTACATGGAAATGCTGAACATGCTCCAGGCAACACAATGGATAAAGGAATGCTCGTGATCCACGGAAGTGCAGGAGATGCAGTTGCCCACAGCATGCGGGGAGGAAAGGTCTTTGTAAAGAATAACATCGGCTACCGGGGTGGCATCCACATGAAGCAGTATGAAGTGGAAGCAAGGCCCATACTTGTTGTTGGAGGCACAGCCCATTCCTTCCTTGGAGAGTATATGGCAGGTGGTCTCGTGCTCGTGCTCGGTATCGGCAAGGACAAAGCCATGACAGACAGAGGTATAGGAAGCGGAATCCACGGGGGGGAAATTATCATCCGTGGGGAAGTGGATGATTACCTGCTTGGAACAGGAGCCAAGAAATTCAAATTTACCGAAAGTGATCTTGAAAGGATTGCCCCAATTATAAAGAGCTTCTGCGAGCAGTTTGGGTATGACCCCGCAAAGTTCCTGGACACCAACTATACAAAGATCGGACCTGCAAGCAGCCGGCCTTTCGCAAATAAATACGTATGGGAGTGATCAGAAATGGCAGAACAGAAACCAATCAGCAAAAGTTACCTTGACCTGAAGTCAAAAGTCTGGGACGAAGGCCTTTGCTCAGGCTGCGGGGCCTGCATTGCAGTCTGCCCTGCTGATGCCCTGTACTTCGAAATAGGCGGCGACTCTGCCCACCCGAAGAGTAATAACTACTGTAAAGCCGCTGTTGACGATGTTTCCTGCGGAGCCTGTTACGAGGTTTGTCCGAGACTCGAAGAACAGCCCTCAAGTCTGCTCGGAGATTACCTGGAAATCACTGCTGGAAAAGCCGAGTTTAATATCCCGAGAAAGCAGAGTGGAGGAGCAGTCACAGCAATTCTTGCAAATGCCCTTGATACAGGCCTTGTAGATGCTGTAGTTACGGTTACGGAGGATCCCTGGACTCTCAAACCACACTCAATGGTAATTACCAAGAGTGAAGCCCTTATTGGCCAGGCAGGAAGCCGTTATAACTGGTGGGTCCCTCTTGTTTCTTCCCTTAAGGAAGCGGTTGTAAACAGAAAGTACAGGAACATTGCAGTTGTCGGAGTTCCCTGTGTTGTCCAGGCAGTTCGCAAGATGCTTGAAACCGATCATCAGCTTGTGGGCCCATACAAGAAATCCATTCGCTTTGTCATGGGACTTTTCTGCACGGAAAGCTTCGACTATGAAAAACTTATCGCAGGCAAGCTGAAAAGCGAGTATGCCCTTGAACCCATGAAGGTCTGTCGCATTGATGTTAAAGGCAAGCTTGAAATCACCCTCAATGACGGAATGCAGTATGTAATTCCCCTTACCGAACTTGAGGACACTGTCCGCCCAGGCTGCGGCGTCTGCACGGACTTTACCGCCCTCAAAGCTGACATATCAGCCGGCTCGGTCGGAAGCCCTGATGGCTATACCACTCTTGTTGTCCGCACTCTTGTAGGACAGCACGTTCTTGAAAGCGCAGTTGTTAACAAGAAACTGAGTATAGGTGGGGAAGTCGACACTGGAATAATTGAAAAACTTGCTAAGAAAAAGCTTAAAAGAAAAACTCAGTAATCAACTAAATGAATTTGAAAGGTGAAGTTTTAAGCTTCATCTTTATTTAATTCATTCTTATAATGTTTCGATTCAAGAATACTTAATTCAGTAATATAACGGAACTGAAATCTGGAGCATTATTAACCCCTTCTTTGCCTATCTGTTGCTCTGTTCCAGTTTGTTAATTAGTACTATTTTCATCTCAGTCACTTTTTTGGACCAAACAACCTGTTTTGACCAATTCAGCCAACTTCAGCATTGCAGAGTCGCAATTAGTAAGCAACTTTCTAAAAGCCAGCTTGGGTGGCAGCTTACAAATTATCCAGATACCCGATTTTGCCTATCAATATACAGGAATAAGTCCTGGATTTTCTCCTGTAATGCATTCTCCACCTTTAGCAGTTACTATAAATGTATTCTCAATACCCACCATTCCGATGCTTTCGATTCCTGTTTTAGGTTCGAGGGCAAATACCATTCTTTCCTGGAGAGGTTCATCAAAGCCTTCTGCAATTACAGGCGTTTCATCGAACTGTAACCCAACACTGTGACCAATAAATTTTACTTTACGTTTCCCAAAGCCCATGAAATTTTGAAGAAATTCCTCGTCTAGATTACTCACTATGGTGTTATATATTTCAGAAGGAATAGCGCCTGGTTTTAACATTTCTGCAGCTTCGTTTTGTATATCCACGCATTTATTGTGAATATCTATAGCATATTGAGGGAGGGAAGCGCCAAACATGTATGTGGTTGTTTTATCTGTATTATAACCTTCAACTCCACACCCGGCATCAATGAATACCAGATCTCCCTTTCGCAGCTTCCTGTCACGGCTTCCAATAAGAGGTACTGCAGGGCTCATCCCATAGCTTCCTCCAGGCCCATCAAAATAAGTTGGATAAATGGAGCTCTCCCCAAAACAGACATTTCCCAGAAACATCTCTACCTCAAACATTCTAAAACGACTTACTCCGTCGTGCCCTTCCTCAATCGCAGCCGAAAAAAGTTCAGTCGCCAGGTCTACTTCACTCATTCCTTCCCTTAACGTTTCAGGAACAATGTCTTCCATCAGATGTTGATCAATCTTGCCAGCTTCTCTAGTCAAAAGCAGTTCATATTCACTTTTTACTGCTCTGACAGCACAAATTTGAGCATCAACAGATTTAATATTCTTAAAAGGGAAGTATTTTTGAAACCTCTGATACAAAGCTAGAGGAACAACCTCGGTTTCAAGGTATACCGTGTCCGGAAGCCCGCTTATGTTCTTTGCAGCATCATGGAAACTGTTCATAGGCTCTATATTGGAAAACAAGGATTCATCCAGGGCTCTTTCATAGCTGCGACGTACCCAGAAAGTTGCTTCTCCGTTCTTAGGAATAATTAGCATTCCATCTTGCATCGTACCTGTAAAATAATAAAGATTTATTTTGCTGAAAATGACGACTATTTCCCAATCGGGATTTGAGATATCCATTCTTATCCTGAAAGATCTCATGCGTTTTTTCAGTTCAGTTAAAGGTACTTTCTTGATCATGAGAATCCCTTTACTAAATTTATTTGCAGTTAATTATAA
>DATMYS010000022.1:0-3070 GCA_035560835.1 Methanosarcina sp. | reverse complement strand
AATCTATTAGTTGCAAAATTCAAGCTAAAAAGCTATTTTTATAACAGGTCCCGTTCTATAACTGGAGTCTAATCTTCTGTCCAATTAAAGCTAAATTCCTGTTTACATGCTAAGTCATCTTATTTAGAGCCTTTTGAATTGCTGCGCTTCCTACCTCCAGTCTTGTTTCTAATTCTTGTATGCTGCAACTTCCGAATATTTCTGAGCAGTCCAAGCCTTGTTCCATCAAGCAAATATACTTCGGAAGCCTCGAGTTTAATTCCACCTGAGGAAAAAGCCGGGCCCAGCAACTCCTCCTGAGTGGATTCGTTAAAAGGCACGCCTCCACATAGCTCATTAAAAGCCGGCATTACGAAGAGTTCAGGATCTGCCCACTGTGCAGGATTCTCAAAATCAAGGTTTCCAAAATGAGCTTTCAGGATATCTAAGTTGAACTTCGTCCGGATCCAGACAGGCTCAACTATGGAATAGCCAAAGATATCCGTAAAACGGACAGTGGGATGGTTATGAGCAGTGATTAAACAAGGTGCAGCCAGTATTTCAGGTGCAGGCCAGGTATGTCCGTGAAAATATCCTACCCCATCAATAACTGCACCGCGTGCAGAATGAACCTTGATATCCTTTTGTCTGTTGAAAAGAAGTTCGATTCCTGCATCATGGTTCCCGGGGAAAATATCCACGTGTGTATGTTCTGCAAGGGTTTCAAGGAAGCGAGGAATTTCTTCTTTCTCCTGCCAGGAGACTTGAGGAATATTATGCTTCACATCCCCAAGAAGTATTACTCTGTCAGGGGAATTTGCCTGGATATAGCCCAGAAGCCTGTCCAGCCGCCGTTCTATCTGACTCGGCAAATTGATCCCGCTTCTATGCAGGTCCCACTCGATCCCAAGATGGATATCGGCAACTACCAGTGAGGTTTCAGTATTGATTACAACAAGAGCAGGCTCTTCAATAATAGGTGTAATTTCGGGTGGCATAGTCGATGGAAGGTTGTTTTTCAGAATTTAAAAGTATATACAGACAGCAGCCTGAAACAACTTTAATCTCAACGCGTATAAATATATACTTTACGTTATTTAAACAAAATAAACGATATTTACGGAATTTAAAGGCCGGATGAGATAAAGTGACTGAAGAAATAATAATGAGAATAGCTGAGCCTGAAGATGCGGATTCTTTGAGAAAATTGATAAATGAAACTATTGATACTTGCTATTTCCATGTTTATCCGCAGGAAGCAATCGATTACTTCAAGGATTATCACAATCGGGCAAATATCATAAATGATATACTTAAAGGACACTGCCTGATTCTGACCTCAGGAGAGGAATTTATAGGAACAGGCACTCTTTTTGGTTCAAACGCCAGAAGAGTCTTTATAAAGCCGGCATATCAAAACATGGGGCTTGGAAGGAGAATCATGAACGGACTTGAAGAAAAGGCCGTGGAAAAAGGAGTCAGAATAGTGGACCTGGATGCATCACTTGTAGCATATCCTTTCTACAGGGCTCTTAGTTATGAAACACAGGCAGAAGATGTGATTCCCGTGAAAAATGGGCAAAATTTAAGGTATTACAAAATGATCAAAAAGCTTGGAGATTAATAAGAACTGCAGGCGGGCAGCTCTTTAAACAGTAAGGTTGATTTTTCGAAACCGCGAGAAGCCGGCTTGTAGCAGCAAGAGCAAAGTTCCGGGAAGAAAAAAATCCCCGGAAAAACAACTGAGTTACAGTAAAAATTCAAATACGGATTTTACTTTTCATACTTAAGTACATCATCAATCGTATCCACGTATTCGATATTGATTCCCACCTCTTTCTCTATATACTCTTTAGCATCTACGATTTCCGGTTTCTGCTCAACGATGGTAAAGCCACCAAGCTTCCTTTCTACATAATGATATGTAACAAGTTCGCTGTTTTCCCTCGGAATGAGGAAAAGAGTTTTGCCCCCGGCTTTTGCTGCCTTCGCTTTGTCCAGAACTCCACCTATCTGACCGATATTGCCTTCATTATCAATCGTGCCTGTAAGGGTTATACTCTTGTTCAGTTCGGTATTGTTATCAATGGCTGAAATAGTAAGCAAGGTCATGAGAGCCCCTGCACTGGGACCATCAACCCCCGGAGTTTCATCTGGAGCAGTAATGCTGAAGATAATGTCACTGCTTGACATTTGTCTTCCAGTTTTGTTTTCAGCGACGAAAACTGCAGTGTTTGCAGCATCTTGGAATATCACGCCCATCAGAGGGGTTGTCTGGACAAGCACACGGCCTTTTCCGGGTCTGACCTCAACCGAGATATTGAGCAGGGCCCCTTCCATAGAAACATTTTCCTGGACAAAAGGACCTGACCTCTCAAGTTTGACTTTCTGGAAAACTGCAGGTCCCTGAAGGGTAGCAAAGCCCTCAATTCCTGCAGGACACATTTGAGAGCTATTTTCAAGCTCAAAAACTCTTTCGCGATAAGACTCTAATTGAGAAGCATAAGACTGAAGCGACTCATTATTCTGATTGATCCGCGTTTTAAGGTTTTCATTTTCCGTTTCAAGGGTGTTTATGCGAGTCTGCATTTCCTGGATCTGCCCTTCTTCAGAGGAAGGCTGTTCTTCAAACATGACAAAATAAGCGTTTGCAACAAGCGAAATAGCCAGTAAAAAAACAAGAAGTTTGGACTTCATACCACCTACCACTTTTAATTTGCTTCAGATCATACTTATTTCTTCCTTCTGGAAACCATACAAGAAAACTGCAAGAGGTGCTTATAACTTATACTCACAGAATAAGAGATGTTTATAATCTATACCCACAGAATTAAACTAAGCCCCAATAGGTGAATATGTTAGTTACCAATAAATGAAGATATTGACTACCGAGAAGTAAGTATCCTGGTTACCAATAACTGAATATCCTGGTTACCTAGAAGTAAATACACAGATTCAGGATCTCAATAACCTTTTTTTCATTAACAGTGACTTATCCAGAAACTGCCCCCTATAGGTGATACTGGTGCATTTCACAGAAAAAGAGAATGCAGCCCTAAGTAAAATACGGCCCTAAGTAAAAATAGATTAA
>DATMYS010000021.1:0-2991 GCA_035560835.1 Methanosarcina sp. | reverse complement strand
AAACTATAAATACGAACCCGATCTCATACTGACATTTCAAACTAACATAATACTTTTAAATTATAAATACAGTTGATATATCTGTCTATCTCATTTTGGATCCCACACGGAGGTGAATAATCATGGGAAGTGCATCTTATTATTATAGATATCGCAGGTTCATAAAATGGCTACGTTTATATCTGGCACTTGCAGGCCCAGGCATAATTGTAATGGTGGCGGATAATGATGCAGGGGGCATTACAACCTATGCGGCAACAGGCGCCAAATTTGGTTTCAGTTTTTTATGGTTTATAATACTTCTCGGCCCTGTAGCATATATCGTTCAGGAAATGACTGTAAGATTAGGTGCGGTCACCAAGCGAGGGCATGCTGAAGCTATATTCGATGCTTTTGGCCCATTCTGGGGCTGGTTTTCATTAATTGATTTGGGAATTGTGGATTTTCTTACTCTGGTAACTGAGTTTATAGGAATGACTGCTGCCCTGAAGATTTTTGGTGTGCCACCCATAGTAACAGTAATTGGCGTTTCCATCTTGATGAGTGCTATAGTCATGCAGGGTCGATATTGGACCTGGGAAAAAATAGTACTCGTATTTTGTTCACTCAACCTGATTTATATTCCCGCAGCTCTGATTATTCACCCTGATGTTAGTGCGATCACAAAAGGGTTGATGCCAGGTTTTCCCACAGGACTCACAAATGACGTTTTTTTCTTCCTCATGGCCAATATAGGAACAACGATAGCTCCATGGATGTTATTCTTCCAGCAGAGTTCTGTAGTAGATAAGGGTATGACTGAGAAGGACATTTTATTTGGAAAGCTCGATACAGCATCTGGCGCACTCTTTACAGTACTTGTTGCAGCCTTTTGTATAATTCTCACCGCTACATTGCTTCACAAGCCAGGAGGAGCAGACATTGAAAGTGCTGCTGCTGCTGCATCTGCAATCATGGTTCACAATCCCTTCGTTGGCTCTGCTCTTGCCATAGGACTTTTTGATGCCGGTCTTCTTGGAGCTATATGTATATCGCTGGCAAGTTCATGGGCTATGGGTGAGGTCTTTGGATGGGCTCATTCCATCAATAACAAGCCTTCAGAGGCTCCAATGTTCTATGTGTTCTATTTTTTAAGTCTGATTGGTGCCGGTATAATAGTATTGCTCCCAGGTTCTCCGCTGGTACTGATAACTTTATTTGTGCAGGTTATAGCTGTAACTCTTCTTCCAGCAGCTTTGGTGTTTCTAATACTTCTGCTCAACAATGAGGAGTTAATGGGTAAATATAAAAATACGCTTGTTCAAAATGTATTGAGCTTCTCGATAGTGCTTATGATAATTATTCTCTCCACACTCTATGCTCTAAGCGTGGTCTTTCCGGAGTTGTTCACGTGAGCAGGAATAAGATGTATGATGATAAGGGGACAATAAATATGACAGACAACATTGATGATATATCTCAGAAGGGGAAGATCAAACATTTAGTAAGAGAGTGGAAAAAGAAAGTAAATGAAATTAATCAAAAATACAGCAAACCACGCTTGAAGATGACACCTTTGGTCAGGTTTTCACTCCTTGCCCTCAGAATTTATCTGATAATTCTTGTGATCATATTAGTTTATAAATTTTATACACTGGTAAGATGAGAGGTAGGTGAAGGTATGAAGGCTGGATCCACAAAAAAGCAATTAGAAGGAATCTTTTTTTTGAGTGAAGTGATGAATTCAAATGTTTTTCTCAAAGGCAAAAAGATAGGAAAGCTCTCAGATATTGTTATAGTTAATAAAGGTAAGGTGGCTATAGCCACACACACCATTATAAGTCGACCTTTCGGCTATCCCTCATTAATGGTGCCGTGGGATAACGTAAGTACATTCAGTGAAAAGGAGATAACTGTAGATCTCGATGATATAGAAAAGTACGCCTGTAAAATCCCTGAAGGATTTATTCTTCTGAAAGATTTCATTCTGGATAAAAAGATTCTGGATATGGAAGATGCAGATATTGAGGTCGTTTACGATATCAGGATGGTACTTAAGAACAAACTCTATATTACTGATGTAGACCCGTCTAAAGATGCGCGCCTTCGGAGGCTGGGCCTGAGTAAATTTGCTAATTTAGTTCATAAGAAGGACGATAAAAGCAAAGAGGAGCTTATTCCCTGGTTTTATGTCCAAGCGTTGCCCCCCAATATTGGAAGTTTCACAGGTGACGTTAAGTTAAATGTACTAAAGGAAAAGCTGAACGATCTCCCACCTGTGGATATTGTAGAGATTCTTGAGGATCTGGATCACGATCAGAGACTCGTTGTTATGAATCAGCTTGATGAAGAGCATGCTTCTGATGCTCTCGAAGAAATTGGCCCGAACATGCAAAGGGAGATAATATCCTCTCTGAACAAGGAAAAAGTCGCTGACTTGATCGATAGAATGACACCTGGTCAGGCAGCTGATGTGCTAGCTGTGCTGACTTTGGAGGATCAAACAGAGATAATGAAGTTAATGGATGAAGGAAATCTCCATAAGATAAAGTCTATCCTTGAAAAACGGCAGGACACAATACTCAATCTCATAACAGAGAAATATATAAAGGCACAACCTGACGAAATGGTAGAGACTATACAGAATGAATATCCTAAAATTGCAAAGGGCAAGGATGAAATAATGTATATCCACGTCGTAGGCAAGAATAATAAGCTACTGGGTATTCTTGATGTAAAGGAGATACTTCAGGCAGATGATGAAGCACTACTTAAGGATGTCATGAATAAGAGTGTCATAACCTTGAAACCGGAAAGCAGTATTGCAGAGGCTACGGCGATGTTCTCCAGATATGGTTTCAGGTCACTTCCAGTGACGAACAAAGAAAATAAAATAGTAGGAGTTGTCAGTCAGCGAGACGTCGCAAAGCTGACACTTCACTTTTTGGAATGATAAATGGGCTCCTATATTTAGGTTTTAAGAGACTACCTGTCTTTAAACAGGTATAAAAT
>DATMYS010000020.1:0-6087 GCA_035560835.1 Methanosarcina sp. | reverse complement strand
AACATATCTCGATTTTAAAGGTTATTAAACTGACATTCCGCAGATGTCTCCAAAAAATAACATTTTTCTTGTTATCGTTTTTGTCGAATTATTCAAAAATCTGCAGTTATTATCTCAACTGAAGCTTCGGGAAATGGGATCTGGAAGTTTTTCAATGAAGGCAAAAGGTCGAAAATTGCGAGATATTTCAAAAACACATGTTTGAGTAACTAGGGCAGTTTTCAGAAAAAACGATAACAGGAAAAAATGTAAAAATTGAAAGGACATCTGCGGAAAGTGGGATAAAAAACAGCAAAAAAGTAATTTCGGGATTTTCCCGATTTCTATATTTTTTTAAGAAAATCTCGTTTCTATTAGTAAGTTTCCTTGTGAGTTGTTTTATACAGGGTTTTTGCGATTGAATATTTTTTGCTCTCTAAAGTCACACTATAATAAGGAATTAGCTCAGGAGAAAAACCCATAATAAAATCCGCAAACCTGGAAATATTTGCTGCCATTACGTTCATAAATTCGAAGTTTCGGGACTTCAGGTCAAGAAATTCGTTGTAATACAAAAGAGCATTGGGACCCAAACGGCTAAAATCTGGATTCAGGGCTGAGGTCCAGGTTACAGTGCATTTCTTTCCATACAGATTTAGATGAGCTGCAACAGCTTCGCCTTCAGGAGTCTCTGTGACAAACATATAGCCGATATCTTTTTCCTGAATTAATTTAAATACTCTTTCAAAGAATCCTCTGGGAAGGGGAGGGGCTAAGTTCTGTTTTTCGTAGACCATTGAGAGCAAGTGATAGTATGTTTCAGGATCATTCCATACCCTGGTTTTAAGTCCGGCCTCATTTGCAGTTTTAAGTTCCCTTCGAATCTTTCTTGAGATGTTACTATCTACATCTTCGTTCAGATTCAAGTAATGGGTATAATGCACAGTGGAATCCCATCCGTACCACGTAAAAGGCCTTACATCCCCAAAGCCTGGAGCAAACGTAAGGTGAATACTATCAAATCCCTGCTTGCAGAGAAATTCCCTTAAAGGATTAAGAATGTCGTGAACTTCCTGTACCCGTTTACTTGCTTTGGAGCTGGCACTCTCTTTTATAAGAGGCCCACTGTAGCTTGTCATATCACAAGTGGAATTCGCGACTCTTAAAGCTCCTTTAATATTTTTAACAAAAAGAGGACATCCTCCCACAAGCTCGTCTTTTCTGAAACAGCCATAAATTTTAAGATCCTTTGACAAAACATCCCTGCAAATTTCAAGCCACTCACTTGTATGGAAGAGTGTACCAGACTGAGCGTTTTCTACGAGCAAATCCCATTCATTGTATTCAGATGGCGCTAATTCTCTAACTTCAATTTCGTCCATTTTAAGCCCCGTGAAAATAAATAACTATTTTTATCCTGATCAATTATAGGAAAACATAAGACTGATTTCAAGCCTTCATTTCTCGGCCTCAAATGCTGATTTGCAGACTTCGTTAACCTTTTTCGCAACGCTGTACCAGCTGTAATTTTCAGTAACATAACTTAAACCTTTTGAACCCAATTTCATTCTTAAATCGGGATTTTCAAGCAGCTTCAAGATGCCTTCTGCAAGAGCGTCTGGGTTTTCAGGAAGGACAGGAATCCCCCCTCCTGAAGCCTCAAGTACGTCTGATACACCACTGATATTGCTTGCAACTACAGGTTTTCCGCAAGCCATGTACTCATATAACTTCAAAGGAGACAGGCCTATTTTTGCGTTTCTGGCAAATATAAAAGGAGCGGTACAGGTATCGCTGGCATTAATGTAGAGAGGCACGCGATCGTAGGCAATCACACCAGTAAAAATGAACCTATTCTCAACTCCTAGTTCCCGGGAGAGCTTTATAAGATCGTTTTTCATGGCTCCATCTCCGACAATCAAGAAGTAGCATTCCGGAGACTTGGAAAGTATATATGGAGATGCCTTTATCAGATACTCGACTCCCTGCCAGGGAGCAAGATTACCCACAAAACATACAAAAGGAATTTTAAGGTCCAGACCAAGTTCTCTTCTGCAAGTTTCCTGTTCTAGCGGTCGGAACAGAAAAGTGTTTGCTCCATTAGAAACCACAACTATTTTTTCTTCAGGGATATTATAGTCCTTCTCAAGATTTGCTTTTATCCCGGGAGTCACAGCAATGATTTTGTCCGAAAACCCGAGAGCTTTCTTGAGAATAAACAATTTTAACCTGGAATGAGCAGAGAAATATCGGTTTAAGAAATTATTTATTTTTCTGGGCTGCGAAAACTTATTTCCTTCAGATTTTTCCCTGAAAAGGTTCTTTTCGTCTTCAGGAATTCCGTTTAATTCGTAAACAATTCTTTTGCATCTGCTTTTACAGAATAGTCCAGCAAGAAAGCCAAAATTGGGATTGCGTGTATATAGAACGTCAAAAGTATCGGAACCCAGAAGGTGTATAGAACTTTTTAAATAGTTGACAGTAAGTGAAAGAAAGTTTCCAGGAGGAACATAATAGCTGTGAACATTGGCCATATTTGAAATAGAGGTCTTACCAACAGTAAAAATATGGATCTCATTGTCAAATCTCGCAAGATTACTAACAAGTTCGTACCTGTGAATAAGCGAGCCATCAGCAAGAGAAAGAGGTCTTACCATATCCAGAAACAGCATCTTCAAATTATCACCTGTAAGTAACTGCTTTTTCTGGATATCTGCTAATATTCACTGCTCTCTCTCCTTTAGATCTCTTGAATTTCGGCTAAAATTTTTCGAGATTCTGGATAACAGTACTCCAAATCCCTGGTTTTTGTAGTAAGCCCTTACTTCAGGGTCCTGAATTTTTTTTTCCCTTCTAATTGCCGAGCCAAAATAACCCCAGCAGTAGGCAACGCCTGTATAGTAGGGAGACTTCACGGAAAAGTGAAGTACGTTTAAGAGAGCCATGAAAGAGTTTTTGCCAAGGTAATAAGCCATCCAACCGTTTTTGAGATATCCATTCCAGAGTCCGTTGGCTGCACTCGTTTTACGCTTCTGGATCTGGACTACATCAGCATACTGCATGAGCCGCCAGCCTCGCAAGAGAGCCTTTATGTTGGAAATTGAATCTGGAGATGGCTCAACCTGATAACCGCCAGTTTCGAGAAAGCACTCTTTCTTCCAGATCCTTCCTGTGCCCCGAGGAAGATCTTTTGAAGTTACTTCCAGGGAAAATTTCCCATCAGTATCATAATATATTCCCCCACTTACAATTCCGAGAGAACTATCCTTTTTAAACTCAGCCAGAAGTTTTCCAAAATAATTTTTTTCAAGTACTGTATCAGCATCAAGAAGGCCTATATACTCGAATTCGAGATTATTTTCCCTACAATATTCAAGCGCATAGTCAAAGCCCTGTTTGCAGACATAACTGTAGTGAAAAGTAATGTCTCTTGGCCTTGGAGGCAATCTTATGCTCTGAATCCAAGAGTAATTTGACTGCAGGTCTTGGATAATATGTGGAGTTCCATCCGTGCTTCCGTCATCGACTATAATCCATAATTCAGGTTTTAGTTCTTGTCCTACTACAGCCTGTGAAACTTCGGGCAGATTTTGTTCTTCGTTCTTTGCAGGCGTAATCAGCAAATACTTTCCTTTTAATTCAGGCTCTATCTGCCCACCACCTGTAAATTTCTTCTCCACTTGTCATCCATGCTCCTCTTTCGGAGCAGTACTGAAGCACCTTCTCATACAGTTTCACCCAATCTTTTCGAAAGTTACAACCGAATACGAAATTATGCCACAACAGGGTGATCACACCGTTGAGGCTTGCTGTAGTATCAATCAGGTTTTTTGTGCGTTCCCAGGCCTCCTCAAAAGACCTTGAAGTAGCAAAAAGCGCAACGTCCATAACGATAAGTGGAATTTCGAGGATATCGATTTCTTTTCCTGTGTTAAGGTTATATGGACTGAAAGGATGGCACATTCCGTTCCTGAAGCCAACTGCGTATCTGTGCCCGAAAGTAGAATCATAGTTAAAACCGGCATCTGCAAGTATTTCCCAAGAGTCTGGAGTTTTGAACCTCAGGTAATGATTGCGAAAACCCACTACTTTTTTACCCAGAACTGCTTCAAGTCTTTGTTTTTCTTTTTTTATTTTTTCGAGACTGTCATATGAATAGTAACCTCCGTGAAGACCAACTTCCCATCCTCTATCTGAAACTTCTCCCATATGGTGTTCTATGTCCTCTATATCGTACCTGAATCTTACGGGATCGTCTTCTGCAGCAATGAAATAAAAAGAGGACTCTGCCTCAAAACTAGCTTCAATGTCCATAATTTTAGAAAAATTAAGGTAAGGAGAATAGTCTATTCCTCTCAATTTCCACAGTAACTGAGCTGCAGAATCCTTGAAATTTAACCGTTTAAGGCTGTAAGCTGATGACAACAAGCTATGGGAAAGAGGTGGGTAAATGTCGTCTACGTCATGAGTCAAACAAACGGCAAATGATTTGTTTTCAGGAAATTCGACCTGCAGCCCATTTTCCATAAGATATCTGGAGACCTCAGGCTCAGAAGCATTTTGGAGATCTTTTTCAGAAAAAAGAAAACGCTGGTGCTCGTCCAACTTTTCGGGATAATACTCATCTTTTCGGGTGAAAAGATCCCATACGTCTTGGCTTTTCATCAGTAATTCATGCATAAGACTCATCCGAAACCGAAGATAAAGAAAGTCTAGATTTTTTTTCAGGAAGACTTTCTATGAGTTTGACCATGAACTCGGTAACATTGATTTTATCCCTGAGAAGAACATCCCTCTTCAGGCCCCAGGTTTTCTTGAGTTCCGAATCTTTGAGAAGTTCAGTAATTTTTGTCAAGGCAGACTGCGAATCACTATAATTAAAAAGCAAACCGTACTTCTTCTCGAGTTCAGAAAAGTTCCCCATGGTTCCTGAAAGAGTGGAAATATAGATTGACGGAGTCCCCAGGATTGCACTCTCAACAGCCATCGTTGCTCCTTCGCCCACATATAGAGTGGCATAATAGAGCAAGTGGTGAATTTTTTCTGGAGAGACCCAGATTCTATACTTCTCAAATTCTTTTTCCAGAGGCCCTTCTGAAGTTATGAATACTTTTCCGAATTTTTCGGCTTCCTGAACAAGTGCTACTTTATTTTTGATTCCATGTTGGCCGACATCGTGGTGCGCCCCCCATGAAACAAAGCGAAGGATTGTAAAAGGCTCCCCCTCCTCTACCCCGAGGTCTTTCAGGATCTCAGGACGGGGAGTAAAATAAGACGGATGAAGATAAGCCAGTTCATGATATCCACTATACCTTATCTGTTTTCGTCCTTCATTTTTTAGATAGCATGAAGGAGTACAGATTATGTCACAGAAAGGATAGGTTAACTTCTGGGCCAGTACTGCGTGTTCGGTGTCATTAAAAATTATGGATTTTTTCCGCTGTATCCAAGCTACCTGAGCTACAGCTGGAGAAAGGATACCTATAAAGAGGTCAGGATCAAATTGCTGAGTAATTTTAAAAGTTTTAAACTCTCTTATGAACCACTCTTCAAGCAAATTAATCTTTCCTGGTTTTACTTTACTCAAAACCGTATGCGGAATTCCGTAGGCATTCAAGAGCTCTATTACTACATCCTTGTCTCGCGAGACTACCATTACTTGATGCCCTTTTTTCTCAAGACTCCATATAGTGTTTTTAAAAAAATGAACATGGGCTGGATGCCCTATATCGACAAGAACTCTCAACTTTTCACCCCCCCAATTAATATTTCCTATGACTATTACACTGAAAGAAAGTCTGTCTGCTCGAGTAGTCTTTCGAGATTGAGAGTTAGGAAACTAACCTCGAACCTAATTTGAGAGTATATGGGACAAATTAATATCAACAAATCAGGAAATCTTCCTGCCTTTTTCTCTTACTTTGACAAAAGTATGCAGTCAAATCCTGATTTTCACTCAACCCCGATTTCAAACTGTTCTGTCAGATAGAATTCTCCCACCTCACTTTATATTAAAAAATGATAACTGTCCTTCTCCATCGGCTGGAGACCCCCTTAATAGTGCTCACACTAAGCTTAATTTTTTAACTTAGTTGTAGTCATTAACAG
>DATMYS010000019.1:0-2223 GCA_035560835.1 Methanosarcina sp. | reverse complement strand
TTTATAACCAGTCCCAATAGTACTACGAGAGTCAGAAAAAAGAGAAAAACAGTAATTTCCTTTTTAATTTTACTCACTTCTACCACCGCAAAAAGATGAGGGTTTTTAGCTTATCACATCTTAAAGATTATAGTATATATAGTACCAAGTATACGTTCCGGTTTTACATATTGCCAACTGTAAACGTTATAAGTCACAACACTCTCGGCTAACACTCTTTGGATAGGCTCTTACTTTTAGACGGAAGTTCTCCATCTGCAGAGCAAGCAGATGAGTTTGACAAACTTCTTCATTATAATATGTTAACTGTTACTTAAAAAGGTTGTAGATTGTACCTGTCGACAGTATGTCCCGGGAACCTTTTGAAGTTTCATAACTCCAACTCTTCCTGAATTTTCTATTTTATTTCTTAAATTGAAATTGAGTTTCTATGAAAAACTTAAGTCGGCGAAGAGGTACGATTAAACTTGAAAGATTTCGATTTTAGGAAAGTGACCCGAAAGAAGTAACATATATCTATGTCGAAGAAAAATAGCATACAATTATTATTATAAAAACCGAAACAAAATGGGGAGTGTAAATGAACGATATGGGTTTGGCTTTATCTGCTGAAACAGATGTAGTTTGCAAAATGCAAGTCGATAAAGGAAAAGCAAAATTCACGAGTGAGTATAAGGGAAAAGAATACTATTTCTGCTCTCTTTCCTGTAAGAAGGAGTTCGATAAGAACCCGGAAAAGTACCTAAGTTTCTACGGTTCGGGGAAGTGAAACAAATGAAAATAGTCGTTTCAGATCCCATATTCCTGCCAGAGGAGTATAGAAAAAAACTTGAGGCTCTTGGGGACCTTAAGGTCTTTGAAAGCATGCCTTCCTCAATTGAAGAGTTTATCTCGAGAGTAAGGGATGCAGATATAGTCCTTGTAGGTAGATACGGCTTTTCGGGAAAAGTATTCAATGCCTCCCGAAATTTGACTATGCTTTCCGTATGGCAAACAGGCTATGATCATATCGATCTCAAAGCAGCAACTGAAAAAGGTGTAATTGTATCCAATGTCCCTGACTATGCATTTGATTCGGTTGCTGAAATGGTTTTTGCCCTGGCCCTAAGTCTCCTGAGGAAAGTGCATATCGCAGATGCCAGGCTTCGAGAGGGGAATTTTGACTGGCGAAACTATGTTGGGAATCAGCTTATGGGAAAAACAATGGGGGTAATAGGTACAGGCAGTATAGGATCGAGAGTTATCCAGATAGCTCACGGTTTTAACATGAATGTCGTTTCGGTTACAGGCCACCCAAGTGAAGAAAAAGCAAAAAGACTTGGAGTAAAATTTGTCGATCTGGATACTCTGCTTGCGGAGTCTGATATTGTTACACTTCATGTGCCTTTAACGCCTTCCACGGAAAAAATGATAGGAGCAAAAGAACTTGCAAAGATGAAAAAAAGTGCAATCCTGATAAATACTGCCAGAGGGAATGTGGTTGATGAAGCTGCTCTCATAGAAGCCCTTAAAGAGAAAAAAATCCGTGGAGCTGGTCTTGATGTTTTCGAAAAAGAGCCATTGCCGATAAATGATCCTCTGACAAAGCTGGAAAATGTCGTACTCACGCCTCACATAGCTTTCCTGACGCAGGAATCCCTTGAGGAATGCACATATGTCTGCATTCAAAACGTAGAAAGATTCGTCGAAGGAAAACCCCAGAACGTTGTAAACCCCGAAGTGCTTGCAAGCCTCAGGTTGCCTTAAAACCTTGAATGTAAATTATAAACTAACTCTTTATGGTTGCAAGCTGTTAAGCCGCTGTAGAAGCTGTAGTCACGGTCGAGTAATTTGCATTTCCCTTTATATGTAGCACACTTATGTTTCCTATTTTTCCGTCGTGATCAATGTTTCCACTTGATTTTTCACTGCCTTTACTTCCTGTATTTGCACTATTGGAAGTTCCAGTGCTTATTGCGACAGCTATCATTGATATCAAATATAATACTAACATCAAAATAGCCAGTTTCTTCTTTATGTTACTAAATGTTCGTTTTTTCATTTTTGCTCACCAGATTTTTGCTTGATATCCGGATATTAAACTGTTCTTTTTTCGATTATTTTCTCGTCAGCAGAAGGCTGTGTAGATTCTATTTTACAAAATGAATCTCCATATTTATTACATCTATTATATATAATTAGCTAATCACCATATTCGATTCCATTGGTCATCGGTTAAGGAAA
>DATMYS010000018.1:0-2041 GCA_035560835.1 Methanosarcina sp. | reverse complement strand
GCTTACAATGAGTAAAGATCTGAATCTTACCAGAGGTTATGTGTCCGTTGTTCCTGCAAGTTTAAAATCTTGTTATAAAAATAGTTTTGGAAAAAATACATGAAAAAGCAATTGACGCGTCCGCTATTTGTAAACAAAGGAATTTTTGCGCTGGCCTGCATTTTTTTGTTGCTGAGCCCTGCATCCGTTGCTTCAGCCACGATATCTGGAGGCCGGATGACAGGCTTTTTCTATGAAACATACATAAGCACGTCTAGGTTTTTTCTGACGGAAATCCAGATGCCTTCTCAGCTTCTTGCCGAGAATCTTTCGCTTTCGCTGACAGGGACCCTAGACGAGAAAAGCAAGAACCTCGAAAAAATCAGCCCCTTCTTCCTCCTTGCAGCAGGCATTCTTGCGGGTTTTAATCCCTGCCTCCTTGCGGTAATGGCTTTTCTTGCTTCAGTCACCCTTGTCCAGCACGGAAGAAGAAAGGACATGCTCAAAATCACGCTCGGATTTTCGACAGGAATCTTTACCATGTATATGCTTGCAGGAATGAGCATCCTCAGTATTGTTAATCTCCTGCCTGAAATTCAGGAAAGTTTTATAAAAGCTTCAATCCTGATTATTGCCCTGCTCGGCTTCTGGCATATTTTTGATGCCTACTGGCTGAAAAAACATGCAAAAACCACCTTCAGGACTCCCAAACCCTTACAAAATTTTATGGGCAAAATGGATCAGAACAATCTTCTGCTGCTGTCCTTCCTTTCAGGAAGCATGTTTTCCCTGGTCAAAGCTCCATGCGTAGGAGCGATCTTTCTTTCACTCCTGAGCATCCTGGCAACAAGAACAGATATTGTTAGAGGAACAATATATATTGGCATTTACCATATAGGGCTCCTGCTTCCCGTAATAGCTCTTGGTCTCCTCCTCGCCTTCGGACTCAGTCCGAATAAAGTCACCGAATTCAGGGAAAGATGGAGAGTGGAAATAAGGCTGACAACAGGAATCATATTAATATCCATTGCCTGGCTTACGCAACTTGGAGTAATCTAACTATAAAGAGCCCTAAAACAGTTTGATAAAAGGTCTAAATTTTAAGTTAGCACGCCATTCAAGTCCACTTTTCCGTTTCGGTTAAATATCCCACGAACCTGTTGCGGAAGCGCCAACGCAACTTTGATTAAATCCAAAAAGTATCCATTAAATTCTAAAAATGTGTTTTTAAAAACAATTATTTTTCAACCTGCTTCAGTAAAACGAAAACAAGATTTTGCTGGCTTATGAAATCTCTTTTAAATCTGAAAAATATCTCGGCGTTGTCATCTGACGGTAACCGTTCGCTCATTTCTATCCATTTTTTGATGGTTTCGAACTTTTCATCAAAAACAGCCAGTTTTTCAGGCGAAAATTTCTCAATCAGGTTTCTTGCAGAAGAGGCCCAGGTTATATACTTTTTAAATAGTTCCTCCTGCTCGAGAAATTGGTCGTTAGTTAATTTGAACCATCGGTAATGGAGAGGTACTGGCTCTCCCACATAGGGGTTTGTATTAATGTAAGGGTCGTAATCCCACATCATGGGCAGGTCTGATATGCTAAAGGGGCCGATGTCGAGAAAAGGGTCGTACTGAATGGGTACTGAATAGAAAAACTTGCGCAAAGCTTCCATCAGATCACTGGATTCAGAAATCAAGTCTTCAATTTGCTTTTTAATTTCTTCAGACACTGCCCTGCATCTCCAAAATAGGTAGAATTTTTATTCTTTTACAGATCTTTCAAGGATTTTTTCAGATTCGTTTAATGATACTTTTGTAGATTATTTCACGAAATCTTTTAAGTTTTTCCATTCTTTTTTGCATCAGGTTATTTGGTTATAAGAATAATTTCCAGATCGAAGTTGTTCTGAAAAATATTTTTTTTGTTCCTGATGAAGCTTTTATTACTGGACAGTTCCGGCAGTCTCTATTCAGTCTCAATTGTCGGGAATTGATTGAAGCAGGAAAGCATTCCAAATAAAGTAATTTTATACAATTATACTACTTTAGACCACTCCAGAAAC
>DATMYS010000017.1:0-4646 GCA_035560835.1 Methanosarcina sp. | reverse complement strand
CGTTGAGACATTTATTACAAAAGTGGTGTTTTGTTCACTCAGTTAAGAATTCCCGGGCAGGAATTTTAAGAAAAAAATGCCAATTGGTAAAAGCTTGTCTGAATGAGTTATTTTTTTGTAAACCTAATTTGCAATATCTCTTGCCTTTTCAATTCTATGGTTCTGTGCTATTTCTTGATTTTTATAATATGGGTCGTGTCCCTGAATTATTGATCAATTCCGAAAAAGCGAGTACATCCCACGTATTTGATGAATATATTGAGAGATTCTCTCGCTTTCGATTTTCAATGATTCATACCCACGACCTAATTTTTAATTTTTGAGATTTCAAACAAATTTATTCAGGACTGATTAGGAAAATACATATCTACTGTTTCTTTCACTTCTTTTAACCAATCTAGTCGTTCTTCAAGCTTACTGGTAACTATAACCCCAAACATTCTTCTATGAAAGTTTTTCACTCCGCAGAAATCGAAAACGCAGTTTTTCCATAATATCTCAAGCGGATCCCCAAACACTTGCAGTTCCCGTTCTCTCGGTGTGTTTGACGTGTTGAATACTAAAGCAGTTTCTGCTTTTAGCAGTCCTATTGGTATTCCTTCGCCATTATCTCCTTCTTTAAATTCATATGCTACTCCAGCACGTATTACTCTATCTACCCATCCTTTTAAAATCGCAGGTGGCTGCCCCCACCAGTTCGGATGAACTATAACGATTCCTTCAGCTTTGATAATCTCATTGCAGTGTTCTTTTATTACTCTTTCTAAAGAGGCGCCTTTAGGAATTTCCTGACCCGAGAGAATCGGATCAAAGTTTTCCTCATAAAGATCGTGAAAAAACTTCATGCCTGTTATTTGAAAGGGTTTCTATAACGGTATTTGCAATCGCATGATTAAAACTACCTTTACCTGGATGTCCAAGAATTACCAGTATATTCATCGAACTTTGCCTTCCTATCTGTGAATATATGCTTTACTGACAACATCACATATCTACATGGGCCTGAGACTTTCCAGATATCATCCTTATACGAAAGAAAAAAGGATACTAAAAACTCAAAACAAGAACTTTTATTTAATTTGGATTAAGTAAATTATTTTAAATAGTATTCAGTCCGATACTATCTGATGCCTAAAGTCGAAAATAAAGAGCTCAGGCCTATTTTTCGAGGAGAAAATAATGGGACGCTAAGTGTACTTGGAAGTGAAGAAAACCCTGGGAAGGGACTTTTATCGATTGGAAATTACATGGCACTTGACCACTCGCGGGGAGCCGCCGTTTATCTTGATGCCCTGAAGCCTCATGCTATTTTGATCTGCGGGAAAAGAGGATACGGAAAATCCTATACTATGGGCTGTTTGCTTGAAGAACTTGCCTTTCTTGAGCCGGCTATAAAGAAAAGGCTTGCATCCGTTGTTATTGACACTATGGGGATTTTCTGGACAATGAAGTATCCAAACGCTTTTGAAGCGCGGAGGCTTAAGAACTGGGAGCTCACCCCAGCCGGGCTCGAGATTGAGATTTTCGTGCCTGAGGGCAAGGTTGAGACCTACAGGAAACGGAATATCGATGTAAAGCCATTTTCCATCCCGATAAGAGAACTTTCAGGAAGCCAGTGGTGCAGGATCTTTAATGTCGAGGAGGTTTCTCCTCCTGGAATTCTGCTGGTAAGGGCAATCGAATCCCTCAGGGAAAAAGGAGAAGCATATTCTTTTGAGGAAATTCTCAGTGAGATTGTCGGGGACCCTCGCTCGGACGAGGCTTCGAAAGGGGCTGCAGAGAATTACTTCAGAGCAGTAAATTCCTGGGGCCTTTTCTCAAAAGAGGGGACAAACCTGTCAGAACTCGTATCAGGGGGTAGAACAACTATTCTTGATGTGAGTACGCTTGAAAACGAAAACGTTTGCGCTGCAGCAGTATCAATTCTTGCAGGCAGGCTTTATGAAGCAAGACTTGAGGCAAGAAGAATCTACGAAAAAAAACTTATGGGGGAAAAGACCGATGAAGAAGAATTTCCCATGGTCTGGCTCTTTATAGATGAGGCTCACATTTTCATACCCGCAAAGACCGAAGGTCTTGCCTCGAAAGTGCTGATTAACCGCTGCCTCAGGCAGGGTCGGCAGCCTGGTCTCTCCTTGATCCTAGCAACCCAGCGGCCTGCAAGCCTGCATCCTGACGTAGTTTCCCAGAGTGATCTTCTTATCTGCCACCGCCTTACGGCAAGTGATGATATTCTTGCTCTGGAAACTTCGCGGCCTCTCTATATGCAGGAAAATCTCCAAGCATATATTAAGAAGATGGGAAGTGAAAGAGGGGCTGCCCTGATAGTGGATGACCATTCCGAGTCAGTTCATCTTGTGCGCATCCGCCCCAGGCTAAGCTGGCACGGAGGAGGAGAACCAAGTGCTCTTGAGCCCCATACCGACGAAAAAAACAATGGAAATGCCATTCAACTATAAAAAGAACTAATTTTGTAGATTTCCTTGGAAAACTCAGGAGTAAAGAGGATTGTAATTGTTAACTAATTTTTGGGCCCTGTTAGAAAATAATATAAATACTACCTGTGATACTTCAACCCTGTGAATGCAGCTAAATTCAGGCTGTAAAAATCCTAATGTAATAGCATTTAATTGCAACAAAAGACCGGTGATGTTATGAAAGGAAGAGCCTGGAAATTCGGAGATGACGTGGATACGGATGCAGTAATTCCCGGAAGGTACCTGATTTACAATACCCCTGAAGAGCTTGCAAAGTACACGTTTGAAGGCGTGCGCCCCGAATTTGCAAAAAACGTTCACGAGAATGATATCGTGGTCGCGGGAAACAACTTTGGTTGCGGCTCCTCGCGCGAGCACGCGCCCCTTGCCCTGAAAGGAGCAAAGGTAGCCTGTGTAATTGCAAAATCCTTTGCAAGGATTTTTTTCAGGAATGCAATAAATATCGGAGTTCCTGTTCTGGAATGCCCTGACACTGACAGGATTGATGACGGAGACGAGCTTGAAGTAGACCTTGCTACAGGAGTTATTCAAAACAAAACAAAAGGTGAGACCTACCAGGCGACCCCTCTTCCGGATTTCGTGCGTGAAATCGTGGATGAAGGAGGACTTATAGAATATGCCAGGAAACTGGTCTCTGAACGCTAAAAAACAGGAAATCTGTCCTGATACAGCCCTGTCCGCGTTTGAGATCTATCAATAAAAAAGGCAGTTTTGCCTGTAAATTCGAAAGGAGTATAAATATGACGCAGTATAAGATTCCGGTCCTCCCGGGCGACGGGATAGGCCCAGAAATTATCGCTGAAGGCAGAAAGGTAATAGATGCCGCTGGCGAAATATTCGGTTTTGATGTAGAATGGATTGAATACCCGCATGGAGCAGACCATTATCTTAAGACGGGAGAACTGATTTCGGAAGAGACCTTAAAGGAGTTATCCGGATATCCTGTCATTTACCTTGGTTCCATCGGAGATCCAAGGATTGCTCCTGGCATCCTTGAGAAGGGAATCTTATTAACTGCACGCTTTTATTTTGATGAGTATGTCAACCTTCGTCCGATAAAACTTCTTGAGGGAGTCTGGACCCCGCTCAAAGACAAAACCTCAAAAGATATCGATTTTGTGGTTGTCAGGGAAAACACCGAAGATTTCTACGTAGGGATCGGCGGCAGGGCAAAAAAAGGAGCGAGCAAAGACCTTCTTGAAGTAAAAAGAACGCTCTACTCCGCAAAATTCGGCCTTGATATCGAGACCGACAGCGAAGAAATAGGATACCAGATAGGCCTGATCTCCAAAGAAGGCACAAAAAGAGTTGTCGAGTACGCCTTTGACCTTGCCGAGAACCGGAAAAAACACGTTTCGTCCGTGGACAAGGCAAATGTGCTTTCCGACATATACGGCTTCTGGAGAGAAGAGTTCAATGCAATTTCTGCAAAACATCCCGGCGTTACTACAGACTTTAACTTCGTTGATGCTATCACTATGTGGTTTGTTAAAAATCCTGAATGGTTCGATGTGGTCGTAACCCCGAATATGTTCGGAGACATTATTACTGATCTCGGAGCCATGATCCAGGGCGGTCTCGGCCTTGCTCCTGGCGGAAATATCAACCCGAAAGGCACAAGCATGTTCGAGCCGATTCACGGTTCAGCCCCGAAGTACAAGGGACAGAACAAGGTCAATCCGATTGCCACAATCTGGGCAGGTGCTATGCTCATAGAACAGCTCGGAGAAAAGGAAGCCGCAGATACCATAGTCAATGCAATCCAGAAAAACATCCTGGAAGGCAAAGTAAAAACCTACGACATGGGCGGTAAGAGTACAACCTCAGATGTCGGAGACGACATTGCAAGGATAATAAGGGGAGAATAACTCAATCTTCCCCTCTCTGCACTTCTTTTTTTCATAGACCCCTCAAAAGATGATTAGTCTTCTAAGAGCTATTAAGCCTTATTTGCCCAATTAAATATAGTTTCGGCCCTTCCCAAATTAAAGTACATGCGTTAAATGATTTATTACATCGGGAGCGCAGAGGGTCACGAATACCCCATCCTTCAGGTTGGGGATGAAGTGAACCCTCGCCTCTTCGTTTTTCTCTTTAAATATCTAAACCATAGCTTCCTTTTATAGAGATAGTAAATCGGATAGGAAA
>DATMYS010000016.1:0-9231 GCA_035560835.1 Methanosarcina sp. | reverse complement strand
TTTTTTGAGGCACATAACGTAACATTGTAAATTAAATTCCGAGCAATAAACTGAAAATTAAACAATAAATATAATAAGCAAAAGGTAAAGTACAAACCATAACACATAAGAAAGATAACTTCATTATTTGTAACACTATTTTTAAAAAAGTTAGTTTTCAGCAGTAGACGCGATTTTCATACAGGACGTTTTCAGCATGAGCATCCCGAATTCCCTACATGACTCAGAAGAAACATCAACCTTCCCGAAAGAAACAGCAGGCATAACGATCCAGATGTCGGGAACAAGTTCCGAAAAATCGGGCAAAGCCTCCGAAAGAAGCGGCATTCCTGTACTGGAAGTCAGAGATCTATGCCATAGATATCCTCATCTTGATTCGAACGCCCTGGATAAAATCAACCTCAAAGTGTTCAAAGGGGAGAGAGTTGCATTTCTTGGGGCTAATGGAGCAGGAAAATCGACTTTATTCAAGCACCTTAACGGGATCCTACGACCTCTTTCAGGGGAAGTCCTGATAAAAGGGGAAAAAATAACTAAGAAAAACCTCCGAACCTGCAGGGAAACTGTAGGAATCGTCTTCCAGGACCCTGATGACCAGGTGCTTGCTCCGAGTGTTGAAGAAGATATTGCTTTTGGGCCGATTAATATGGGTTTGTCCAGAAGCGAAGTTGAAACGAGAGTCAAAGAAGCCCTTGAGATGGTCGGACTCACAGGTTTTGAGGAAAGAGCCCCGCATCATCTGAGTGGAGGGCAGAAGAAACTTGTGGCAATTGCAGGCATCCTTGCCATGCGCCCTGAGGTTATAGTCCTTGATGAGCCAACAGCCGGCCTTGACCCTCTCAGTTCTGCTCGCGTGCTTGAGCTAATTATGAAGATGAACAGGGAACTTGGAATCACCTTGCTCCTTTCTACCCACGATGTTGATGTGGTTCCTTATTTTGCAGAAAGGGTTTTTGTTCTCCATCATGGAAGACTTGAGGCTGACGGAAGCCCGGACGAAATTTTCAGCGATCCCGAACTTCTCAGGAAAGCTCACCTCAGACTTCCTAGAGTGGCTGAAGTATTCGAAATGCTCCAGCAAAAAGGACTCGATGTAAACATACAGATAACAGTCGAAGCGGCCAGAGACGAAATATTGCGGCTCGTAAGCTCGAGACAGCAAAAAATGAGGCTTGAGTAAAAGACGGAAAGAGTCCTCAGAGGAGAAGTTTCAATGGTAACGCTCACGGATATTGAACGCGAATCATATAAAGACAGTCCAGTACACAGGCTTGACCCTCGGATAAAGCTGATTTTTGCACTTACAATAATCATTTATGCAGTTAGCCTACCCCGGATTCACGAAAAAAATATGGTCCGTCTTTTTGCCATAGAGGTCTATTTGCTGCTTCTGGTGCTTGCTGCAGGGCTCGACTTAAGATACTTTATCCTTCGTGTTCTTTCAATTTTACCATTCGGACTCGCAATTGTCCTTATCCAGCCATTCCTCAGGCCTTCCTTCATAGAAAATTATACTCCATACCCTCTTGACCTGCCTTTCGGGCTCAGTATAACTTATGAGGGACTCGACTTTGGAAGTACACTACTTGCGAAATTTCTGGTCTGCATAACAGCTGTCATCCTGTTTTCTTCCACCACGCGGCTCAGGGATATGGTTGCAGCTGCAGGCAGGATAGGCATCCCAAGGGAATTCACTCTCCTTTTGAGCATGATGGTACGCTACCTATTCCTTTTCTGGGCTGTTCTCAAAAGGATAAAGATCGCACAGCAAACAAGGCTCTTTGATATATGGAACAAAGCTGTGCCAAGAAGATGGGTTATCGAGCAGGTGGGAAACAGCATTAGCTCAATTTTCATACGGTCCTACGAGCAGGGAGAAAGGACCTATATAAGCATGCTTTGCAGAGGCTATGGAAGTGGGTACGAAAAGGCTTACTACAGAACAAAAATCAGAACTCAGGATATCTTGTTTCTGCTCCTGAGTGCAGGCTGCATATTGTATATCCACCTTTATGTCTGAAAAAACTGCTTCCACTGCTTTCTAAAATCTTCGAAAAGATTATTAACATGCTTGCAGGTAATAAAGAGAAGACAAATGTAATGGTGTCTCAGGATTCAGGTTATCCAGAGTAGCAGAAACTTATTCTAACTTTTTTTGTCCAGAGACCAGAAAGATGGAGTTATTCCCAAGAATTCTCTGTGGAGGTGATTGCCTGCTTTTTTTAAAGTTCTGTACCTCCAGAAGAGGGTCGATTGAAGTGTTTACAAATCCTGTTTCTGAAAAGAGGGGTGAGGCATTCTCATGACTTATTTCTCATAGAGAGGCAGAGAACTCCGAATTGGCCCGTAATAGTCCTTGAAGACCGAGGCATTCGGGTTCTTTTGTATAAATTTATCTACCCACTCAGAAAGCATTCTATTAATACGTCTGCCTGGTCGTGGATCAAACCAGTCTCCATCTATGGCAAAAACCATCCCTCCCGGTTTCAGGAGACTCGCTTCCATTCTCGGACAGCGCAGGAAGGCTGCTGAAGAGTCCATAGCAGGAATTTGTTAGTGACCAGATCGAAAGAACTGTTCTCAAAAGGCAGGTATTCCGCGTCTCTATGAAAAAAGTCAATTTTAAGCCCCATGTTATCTGCATTATACTTCGCTTTCTTGAGCATACCTGCGGAAAGATCTACGCCTGTTACTTTATGCCCCATCTCAGCAAAGAGAAGGGCGAGAAACCCAGTACCTGCCTGCTTTATTACCACAGACAGGGACAAAAAAGCAGTTCAGATGACTTAGGCGATTTAGGAGGTAATTTAATTTTGTGTCTGTTCGCCAGAGACTCTTTATCGATATTACTAGCTGATATTTAATACTTTTGGTACATTTTCTGCTACAAATTGCTAATTTTTTAAATGAGATTCTTACATGATTGTGGTATTATTCTCTGGAGAATTTACCATCTTGCAGCGACGAAATATTGAGAGTAAGTGGAGGGGTCTAAAAAGCTACATAACATGAATAAACACAACTAGGGAAATAAAATAGGCTGAATCCTTTAGATCTAAGCGAGGAATTTACTCTATTTACTTCGAAATAAGATATCCGATTCTTCTTTTCGTTAAGTTTGAAAACAGGCAAGGAGATAGAATCAAAAAAATCAATGTGGACAGACTTTCGACTTTGTGGAAGATACGAGGATACTTAATTTGACAAAAAAATAAAAATACAGATACTGGAGAAGAATTCAATAAAAAAATTGTCGAAAAAAGTAATATCAAAACGTATATATGTAATACTAGACAATGTGGTATTATCTGAAGGATTCTTTGAAAACAGTTACCTGAAACATTGTAAGGGACTCAAAGATATTAAGATTATTCGTGAAAGAGAATTTTCAGGCTTCGTGTTAAGGATAATTTTCTATTCCTTGCTCCAGAATATTCATGAACCTGAAAAACTCTGTTTGGATTTAAGGAAATAAGAGATAGGGGTAAAAAGAGGGAAAAATGAAATGCATATACCTGATTCATTCATACCGCTTAGCCAGGCAGTAATTTACTGGGTTATTGCCCTTCCGTTCATTATAATGTCAATGAAATGGGCAAAAAACGAGCTTGACGAAATGAAAGTACCGATTCTTGCCGCCCTTGCTGCAGGAATTTTTGCAATCCAGGCCATGAATATTCCTATAGGGATGGGAACAAGCGGGCATATGGTAGGAGCAGCCCTTGTTGCCATTGTATTTGGAAGCCCCTGGGCTGGAGTCCTTGTGCTTACTCTAGTCCTGCTTGTACAGGGGTTCGCCTTTGGTGATGGGGGAGTCACTACCATGGGAGCAAACATTCTAAATATGGGTGTAATTTCCGGGTTTGTTGGATACTATACATATGTTGCCCTTCGTAATAAGGCAGGCACAAGCATTGCAGCCTTCGGAGGCGCCTGGCTCGGACTATTTATTTCGGCAATAGTCTGTGCGATTGAGATGTGGATTGCTGGTACCTTTCCCCTGCGTGCGGGACTTATGACCATGGGAACTTATCATCTGATTATCGGTTTCATAGGAGAAGGCCTGATCACTTCAATTGTAATCACGGCGATTGCAAAATCCCGTCCTGACCTTCTTGAGGACAATTTCACTTCCAGACCAGAGAAGCATAAAAAGGAGGCACATGCATGAGCGGAAAATCAAACATGAAATTCTTTTACGTTGGAATTGCGATTGCACTTTTGCTCGCGGTTCTAGCTCCTTTTCTTGCATCCCCCAACCCAGACGGACTGGAAAGTGCTGCTGGAGGAGTAGTTGAAGAATCAAAGATGTCCCAAATTGAAGCGACCGAACCTGTAGTAAGTTCTCCAATGGCTGACTATTCAATCGGAGGACTGGGAAAGAGTGGAGAAGTAATAGCTATAGCTGTTGGAACACTCGCAGTACTGATAATCAGTTTAGGGCTGGGCAAAGTTTTCAACAAAAAAGCCTGAACATAAAGCCTATTTCTCTCCCCTTAAAAACCCTTTTTCTTCAAAAAAGGTAGAATAAGAAACGACTCGCATACTTCTGGTAAAAACATCTCAGCTACTGCCAATAAATATAATACTAGAAGGACATAAGTCCTTTACAATACAGATTTTGCACTTTGGTCTCTTTGCCTGGCAGACCGTCCTCCCATGATAAATCAGGGTCATGGAGATTGAATCAAGCTCTTTCCTTCGGGCAAGTGAGATAAGGTCCTGTTCGATTTTAGCGGGGTCAGAGTTTTTCGTAAGTCCCAGCCTTCTTGAAACCCTTTTTACATGTGTGTCTACAGCAACTCCTTCTACTATCCCAAATGCTCTGGCAAGTACTATATTAGCCGTTTTCCTTCCGACCCCTGGCAAACTGATAAGCTCTTCCATAGTTTTCGGGACTTCTCCATTGTACTTCTCAACAATTATCTGCGCAGCAGTTTTGATATTCTTTGCCTTGGTTTTGTAAAAGCCTGTGGAATATAGATCGTTTTCAAGCTCCCTGAGGTCTGCACTGGCATAATCTATTACAGTCCTGTATTTTTTAAATAGTTTACCAGTCACTCTATTAATCTGTACATCCGTCGACTGGGCTGAAAGAACAGTTGCTACGAGCATTTCAAGGGGATTGCTGTAATTAAGTGAGGGTTTTACATCAGGATACTCTTCTTTTAGAAGAATCCAGATCCGGTCGAAATTATGTCTGTTATCAGGAATATCGTATTCAGAAACAAAACCCTGAGTGTCATATTTTTTTAGCTTTCTTTCAGGCATGCTAACTCCGTCTTCGAGTTGTTTCCAGATTATAGCCGGGAATTATTTGTTTGAGAAAATGGTATTTTCTTGAAGGCCCCTTAGAAGTTTAAGTTCTGCGACCGATCCTGCAGGTTACAGCATATACTGAATATCCGAACATGTAGTAGGGTATGAGAAAACCAGCTTTTTTATGTTTGAGGCTTTGAGCCCAAGCCGCATTACCGCAGCGAAAATATTGATAGCTTCTCCGGCATTCGGACCCAGAATATGCGCTCCCATTATACGGTCGTTTGCTTCATCGATAATTACTTTTGAAGCCGCAAACTCTATTCCTGCTCTCCGAGTTGTGTTCCAGTTGCTTCTGTCCCGGAAAACCACTTTATATTTATCACTATCTTTAGACATACTGATTCCTACCGACGCTAGAACCGGAATGGTAAAGACTGCACTTGGAATGCCTGTGTAGTCTGCCTCGACACTATCGCCCTCAAGGACATTAATTGCGGCAACTTCTCCCTGAAGGGCTGCTACAGGAGTAAGCTGCAGGCCCTCCAATGCGCAGTCACCACCTGCATAGATTCGGGAGTTTGAAGTTCTCATGTGCTTATCAACTACAATAGATCCCTTTTCGGTTTTAACCCCGGCGTTTTCAAGACGCAAATCCTCCGTATCTGCTACACGACCTGCTCCGTGCACTACCATATCCGCACGGAAGCTCTGAGTTTCTGGTTCGGTTTCAGATTTAGATCTAGTCTTGACCAGAAAACCAGTCTCATCTTTTTCTATCGAGACTAATGATTTGTTTATGAGAATCTTAATTCCTGCAGCTTCAGAAGCTTTTATAAGCAGATTTACCATATCGGAATCAAAAGCCCCCAGGACCCTTTTACTTCTTTGCAGGATTGTTACTTCGGCTCCAGTTCTTCGCACAACATGAGCGAACTCCATGGATATATACCCGCCTCCGATGAAAATGATTTTCTCAGGAAGATTTTTGGTTTCCATTAATCTCTCGCTTGTGGCAATATACTCTTCACCGGGAATATCGAGTTTTCTGGGCTTTGCACCTGTAGCCAGGAAAATATACTCCCCTTTAAGTTTGTCCTCTCCAACAACGACTGTGTTTTGATTTTCGAAATGCGCTCTCCCATGATATGTATCAATTCCCATATCAATCAGACGTTTCTCTGTTTTGCTGGAATAACCTTCCGTAAATGTTCTTTTAAATTCAATAAGTGAAGTCCAATCGAGCTTTAAAGGAGCGTTTATCCCTACTCCTTTTCCAATTAGCCGATCGTTCGAGTCAACTACCTCAGCGAGATCAGTAAGCACTTTTTTCGGATCACATCCCCTTAGAGGACAGGTGCCCCCATACTCTTTTGAGTCAACAATAGCGATTTTTAATCCTGACTGTGCAACTTTACCCGCAAAGGTTCTACCCGCGGTACCCGACCCGATAATTATAATATCATATTTCCTTTCCATTGAACTCCCCAACCCTCTGAGATTATTTTCTGAAACAAATCAAAAAGATGTTTTAAAAGTATATTTTACATGCAATTTTATCCATTTTGATTTCAGAGAATAAGTATTTCACCTGGGTTCAGGTTCAAGAGAAAAAGTATTTTACCTGAATCTGGTTCAAGAGAAAAAGCAAAGAATGGTTTAATGTCAGAGAATTATGCATAAAAAGTACCAAAACCTTAAAGAACTATATTCCCAGAAGAGTTCTGGCAGCACCTTGACGGAAATACTAGGTTTGTGAAATATAAGTCCGGTTTATCCAGAAAAACTGCTCCTTTTTAATATAATAATGTGTAGACCATAAGTTTTATAGCTAAGAATTTTTAAAGCAATTATATTGGTGATTTTTTGGTAAAGAGGGCACTGCTCAGCGTCTCAGACAAAACAGGAATTGCGGAATTCGCACGCGGGCTTGAATCACTTGGCGTGAAGATTATTTCAACAGGCGGAACAGCGAAAATTCTTCGCGACGCCGGCATAGAAGTTACCGATGTCTCGGAAGTCACGGGCTGTCCGGAGATGATGGGAGGAAGGGTCAAAACTCTCCATCCAAGGATTCATGGTGGACTCTTATGCCTGCGAGAGAGCAAGGAACAGATGGCTGAGGCCGAGAGAGAAGACATCTCGCTTATTGACATGGTGGCTGTAAATCTCTATCCTTTTGAGGTAACTGTCTCAAAGGAAGGCGTGGAACTCGAAGAAGCCATTGAGAATATAGATATCGGAGGGCCAACCCTTCTTCGTTCGGCAGCTAAAAACTACCGTTCGGTTACAGTGCTCTCCGACCCATCGGATTACGGGCGTGTCCTCAAAGAACTTCGTTCAACCGGAGTAATTTCAGAGGCAACTCGGGCTGCCCTTGCAGTTAAGGCTTTCAAGCATACTGCAGATTATGATGCAGCCATTGATACCTACCTGAGCAAAACCCTGCTCGGAGAACATGTACTTCGCCTGAATTTTACCGGTGGCGTAAAACTCCGCTATGGGGAAAACTGGCACCAGAAAGCTTATTTTTATAAAGATTCCCAAATAGAAGGCCCTACTCTGGCAAAAGCCACCCAGCTGCATGGAAAAGAACTCTCCTATAATAACTACGTGGACGCCGATAATGCCCTTCAGACGGTAAAAGAACTAGGAAATGCTCACCCTGCCGTGGCAATCGTAAAACATAATAATCCATGTGGACTTGCAACAGGAAGCACCCTCCTGCAGGCTCTTCAGGCTGCCTGGGACGGAGACCCGATTTCAGCATACGGAAGCATAATCTGCACTAATGAAATCTTTGACCTTGAAGCTGCGACTTTTCTGAACGGAAAATTTGTGGAGATTATTCTTGCTCCTGATTTCAAGCCCGATGCCCTTGAATACCTGAAAAACAAAAGTGAAAACCTTAGACTCCTTAAACTGCCTGAGCTCAGAGAAGCTTTCGGGACGGACTACACATACAAATATGTGATAGGAGGCATGCTTAAGCAAAGTCGCGATATCGGCCTTTACGAAAAATGGGATTCAGTCACAGACATTCCCTATCCTGAAGAGAAGCGCTCTCTTTCGGAATTCTGCCTTAAAGCCTGTAAGTCAACCAAATCCAACGCAGTGATCCTCGCTCATGAATATGAACCTGGGTTCTTCATGATACTTGCTATGGGTGCAGGACAACCGAATAGGGTTGACTCGATTCGCAAACTGGCAGCCACAAAAGCTGTTGAAAATCTCAGAGTAATTTATGAACGGGAAAATCCTGCAAATTCCTTTGAAGCTTATTGTCAGAAAGTTATGTCGGAATGCGTAATGGCTTCGGATGCCTTTTTTCCCTTCGATGACAGTATAATTTATGCAGCAGAAAATAACATCCGCTACATAGTCTCTCCAGGTGGATCAATTCGAGATGGCGAAGTCATTGATGCTGCAAATCGGCTTGGAATTGCCATGGTTTTTACAGGCATGCGCCACTTCCTTCATTAATAATCTTTTCAGGTGTCGATAAAATAATAAGTGAAATATCCCTGAGTTAAAGACTCAGGGGTTTTCTGGATCTTTCTCACGGCTATTCGACAGCAAATCACATCGATCCATCTCCTGTAAAAATAAAAAGAAATTAAGAACAATAAGAAGCTAAAACTAAAACGAAATCGTTTATAACGGATTTAAGTCAGTTAAACAGTGCTCGAAAGACTCGAGGTACTGTTAGACAACTCAGGAGATTGAAAGGTAGTTCATCAAGACGCTGACACTCATTAAGTATTTGTTGTTTTGGGATTTTTTAAACGTATTACCTTTCTGCCTTTATCTTATTTTCATGATTTGTCTGCCGATCCTGCTACTTGACTATGATATTTATCTCATGCTTTTGATCTGCACACAACTCTTTATATCTGTTATGAGTTAATTTTTGATCTGCACTGGCTACATTCTGAGCTGGCTATAAAAAATGCTATTGATTAAAAATATAGT
>DATMYS010000015.1:0-3517 GCA_035560835.1 Methanosarcina sp. | reverse complement strand
CGGTGTAAAAATATAAGAAATAAATTACCTCAATTGTTCTGGAGATATATAATAATTTCTACGATAGTCTATAAACCAGAGGATTCATATGAGCCAAAGATTCAGGCTTGTAGAAAGATTTGAAAGATTAAACGGGCAGCAGGAGATTAAATAAGATAGACCGGCAGGTAACAGTTATGAAGTGCATCAATTCTTTGAGGATGAAGGCGATAGACCGAAATTGCGAATACCTTGGGCTTCTACCTGTCCAGTTGATGGAAAATGCAGGAGCTGTTATTGCACAGCACATACGGGAAAAACTTGAGAGCGGTAGGGTACTTTTTCTCGCAGGTAGGGGAAATAATGGAGGAGATGCTTTTGTTGCAGCCAGGCATCTTGCAGGCTCTTCAGGGTACGCTGTAAACGTGATTCTGCTGGGAAAAGCCAGGGATATAGGAACGAAGGAAGCTCTCCATAACTTTTCCCTCCTGAAGTTCAGCCGTGTGGATGTGCTCGAAATAAAGGATTCAAGCCAGCTTGAAGCTGAGGCTTCAAAATGGTTCCAGGAAGCTAATCTGCTCGTAGACGCTGTATTCGGAACCGGGATAAAGGGAAAGCTCAGAGATCCTGAATCAACGGTTATCGACCTTATAAACCGGGAAGGAAAAGCCGAAAAAACTGTAATCTCGGTTGATATCCCCTCAGGACTTGACCCTGATGGCGGAGATTTTGAAAAAGCTGTACATGCAGCGCTTACAGTCACTTTTCACCATATGAAGATCGGGCTTTTGAGTGAGAAGGCAAAAGAATACACTGGCATGATAAAGGTTGCAGATATCGGAATCTGTGCCGACGCCGAACAGTACGTTGGTCCCGGAGATCTGATGATGCTACACAGGCGGAAATCCGAGGGGCACAAGGGAGATTCCGGAAAAATCCTTGTTATAGGAGGAGGCCCGTACTCAGGAGCTCCGGCTCTTGCAGCCCTCGCAGCCCTTAAATCTGGGGCAGACCTTGTAACAGTAGCAGTCCCTGCACCTGTAGCCGAAGTAGTGGCATCATATTCTCCGAACCTGATCGTTCGAAAACTCTCTTCAAATATTCTCTGTCCGGATGATCTTTCAATCCTTCTGGACCTTATAAATTCCCATGATGTAGTCGTGATGGGGATGGGGCTGGGTAGAGCGGCAGAAACCCTGGAGGCCGTCCGAAAAATCCTGCCCTTTTGCAGAAAAGCCATTCTTGATGCCGATGCCCTCTCAGCTCTCTCAGGCGCTATCTTTGAGAGCCTTGCAGGCAACTGCGAACTAATAGTAACCCCGCATGCCGGAGAATTTGCGCGCCTGAGAAATGTGGAAACCCCTGAGAGCCATGAGTCCCGTATTAAAGTCGTCAGGGAGTTTTCGGAGGAAAAAGGGGTTGTAACACTTCTCAAAGGAAAAATCGATATTATCTCGGATGGAAAACAGACCCTGCTGAACAGGACAGGAAATCCGGGCATGACCGTAGGGGGTACAGGAGATGTCCTTGCAGGGCTTACAGGATCGCTTTTTTCCCGAAATCCTGCATTCCTCGCGGCAGCCTGTGCTGCGCATATCAACGGGGCAGCCGGAGATCTGGCCTTTGAAAAAGCAGGAAATGGACTGCTTGCAACGGATGTTCTGGGGAAAATTCCTGAAATAATTAAAGCGGCCGAGATAGGATAAAAAGAAGACTGGATAAAAGAGATAAAGTCAAGTCTAAATGTAAAATACTGCAAATCTGCTAAAACGGGGAGGCAATTCGTATGGTACACGAAGTTGAAAGGAAAATTGAGCTGGAAATTGAAAGAAACCGGATAAGAGTTACGATTTTTCATGGGGAAGATGAACAGGTCATAAAACTCAACCTTGAAGAAGCCAGAGAATTTAGTAATGAGCTGGATAAAGTACTTGAAGACTATTCACAAAGAAAGCAAATCAGAATTGACTGATCCAAGAAAAAGCATCGGAATCCAAAAAAGGAATAAAATGCTAAAAAAACGCTAAAATGCCAGAAAAAAGGAAATTGAAATCCAGATTGGCTCGAACCAGATCGACCAGGGTCGATATAAAATACGAAAAACGCGGTGATTTTGTGGAAAAGCAATTTACTCATATTGAGTCCGGCAGAGCGCGTATGGTAGATATCAGCGAAAAGCGTGAGATTCCGAGACTGGCGCGGGCTGCGGGGGAAATTATACTTTCCGGGGAGACTATAGAGAAGATAAAAACAGGAACCGTAGAAAAAGGCAATGTGCTTGCAACTGCGCGAGTTGCGGCCGTGCTTGCGATTAAAAAGACTCCTGAGATTATCCCAATGTGCCACCAGATCCCGATCACTGCTATAGATGTGGATTTCAAAATAGAAGAAGAACTGATTTCAGCGGAGGTAGAAGTCCGAACTGTCGGGAAAACAGGAGTCGAGATGGAAGCCCTCACAGGGGTTTCGGCAGCTCTATTGACGATCTGGGATATGGTAAAATCATTAGAAAAAGATGAGAGCGGGAATTATCCCAATACTTCAATACAAAATATCAGGGTGCTAGAAAAGCTCAAAGGATAAAAGCCCAGGGTAAGCCCATTAAAAATAAACTTTTTAAAGGATGGAATATATCAAGACGGCAGACTGAGGTATATATCTTGAAGATAATAGGTGGACCAGCATCACAATTACTTGCCAGCCGCACTGCCCGGGCTTTAGGGATAGAGCCTGTACTCTCCGAGTTTAATAAATTTCCTGATGGGGAACTTTATCTCCGAATCGCAGAAGAGACCGAAAACGAGCGTGTGACCCTTATCCAGAGCACGCCCACCGATTCGAACCTTGTTTCCCTGATTCAACTTATCGATGCCTGTGAAGGGGCAAAAGAGCTCAATGTCGTGATTCCTTACATGGGATATGCCAGACAGGATAAGAAGTTCAAGCCCGGAGAACCAATCAGTGCCCGCGCAATTGCCCGCTGTATCAGGGCTGACCGTGTCTTTACGATAAACATCCACGAAAAGAGCGTGCTTGAACATTTCTCCGGCCCTGCGGAAAACCTTGACGCAGCTAAACTTATTGGGGAGTATATCGCAGGGCTTAACCTGGAAAACCCACTCCTGATTGCTCCGGATTCGGGAGCCGAAGAGCTTGTAAAGCGCGTCTCGTCAGGTATGGGCTTTGATTACGATCACTTGGAGAAAACTAGACTCAGTGGGGATACAGTTGTAATCAAGACAAAGAATCTCGATGCAACAGGCAGGAATGTTGTCCTTGTAGATGATATGATTGCAACAGGTGGGACAATGGCTGAGTCTATCAAGATGCTCAAAGCCCAGGGAGCAGCAGATGTTTACATTGCCTGCGTACATCCCGTACTTGCAAGGAATGCAGCTTTAAGGCTTTTCAACGCGGGCGTAAAGGACATTATAGGAACCGACACCTTTGAAAGAGGAGAGAGCAGGTTGAGCGTTGCCCCCCTTATTGCAGATGCACTTAAAGGACTCTGATAAAAATAGTTTAATTTTTATTACCG
>DATMYS010000014.1:0-6972 GCA_035560835.1 Methanosarcina sp. | reverse complement strand
GTTCAATATCCTCTACGTTAGAGGAAATTAATCTTCAATTAAAGCCTTAAATACGGTAAAATCCGATATTATACTGAAATTTTATTGTTTTATTATTGTCTCGAATGGAGGCCTAAAAATGGATGAGAAGATTGCGCCCCACCTTGAAGAGTTAACCAGGGCGCTTGGAGACCTTGAAAAGACTGGCATCCGGGCAGAGTTTGAGAAACTCATTGCTTTTCGTGTCCCGCCTGATGTTGCAAAAGAGAGTATCCTCCGCAAGTTCGGAGGGAAAAGGAAATTTTTGAAAGTAAAAGATCTGTCTGCTAATCTTAAGAATTTTGAGATTACAGGCAGAATTCTGGATCTTGGGGAAAAATCAATCCACCCACAGGCAGGGGCTCAGGAAAGTCCTTCCAGGCTTTATACCGGCGTTCTTGCGGACGAAACCGGGTCAGTTCTGTTTTCTTCCTGGAAAGAGCTGCCAGGTTCTATTGGGGATGTAATTAACGTCAAAAATGCCTATATCCGCATCTGGCAAAACAGGATTAGGATTTCTATAGGGGAACAGTCTCCGGTGGCGAAAATTTCTGACTCTTCACTTCCTCCCTTGTCCGAACTTTCAGCAAGCCAGAAAAAAAAGTTAATTGATATAGGAGCTGCGGATTTTTCCATAGATACTATAGCCTGCGTGCTTCGCCTATCCTACAGGGAAATCCTTGTAAAGGGACGCCAGGCCAAAGTGATCTCAGGCGTGCTTGCAGACGAGACCGGCAGGATTCCTTTTACGGCATGGATTGAGCTGCCTGGCATTGACATAGGAAGTATCGTCCGAATCGAGGGAGCTCAGGTTCGGATATTCAGGGGAATGCCGTCGGTAAATATCCTGAGCAGCACGAAAGTTTCTGCGGTCGGACCCAACGAGGCCGGAAAACTTGCATTTACCTTCGAATCCGTAGCAAAAGATCCTGTCCCTATCAAAATCCAAGAGATAAATTCAAGAGACAGTATGTTTGACGTGTCCGTAGCAGGCAACCTGGTTTCAGTCAGACCTGGTTCAGGTATTATCTCCCGCTGCCCTGAATGCAGTCGTGTAATCCAGAAAGGAAACTGCAGGGTGCACGGAAAGGTCGAAGGTATATGGGACATGCGGATCAAAGCCGTACTGGATGACGGAACAGGTTCTGTGTCAGTTATGTTTCCAAGGGAACTTGCGGAAATTATCTATGGAAAAACTCTTGAAGAAGCCGAACAGCTAATGTTTTCGGATGTCTCAAAAGATGCAGTCTATGAAGATTTAAGGCGTTTTCTTACGGGCCGCTATCTTGCAGTACGCGGAAACTCTTCAAAAAGTGAATTTGGGATTTCTTTTGTAGCTGAAAAAGCTTGGGTACCTGAAGAGGATCTTGCGGTGAGAGTAGTTGAACTCCTTCGCAGGCTCGGACCGGCTGAAGAGGATGGACAGGAGAAAAATTCACAGGTTTTCAGGGGAGGAATCGAGCTTGCTTAAACGAGAGGTTGCAAAAAGAGTTTTTGCAAGAGAATTCGAAGCCTGCAGAGAACTTGAGAAACCCGAACGGGCTGACTCTGAAATTGCAGATTCAAAAACTCCAAACCTGCTTATTAGCCCTGTAGGGTTTATTATCAATCGTGTTTTTGTTGTTGGAGTAGTCACAGAACTTGACAATATCGGAACACAGAGTGAGATGTGGAAAGCGAGAATAGTTGATCCCACAGGGGCTTTTACGGTATACGCAGGGCAGTACCAGCCTGAGGCTTCGATTTTCTTTTCAACGGTAAAGGTACCTGCTTTCATTGCCCTTACAGGAAAAGCCAGGACCTATGAACCCGAACCCGAATCGGTTTTTGTTTCTATTCGGGCTGAAGAGGTAAATGTAGTGGATGAGGAAATTCGCAACAGATGGGTCGTGGACACTGCAGAACAGACCGTTGAGCGGCTTGAAGCCTTCTCGGATGCTCTGGATAGTGGATATCATGGAGAGAAACTTCGGGAATACCTTCTGGAGAAAGGCATTTCTTCCGAGCTTACTGAAGGGATTGCCATTGCGCTTGAACGGGAACGCTCTCCTGATGAATTTGCAAAACTCCTTCGGGCTTCTATCAGGGAGGGCCTCAAAACTCTGGATTTAGATTCAGGAAATAGTACAGGCGCCAAAACTGACGAGAAGGAATTCGTGCTCGAATTGCTTAGGGAAATGGGTGGAAGCAAAGGAGTTGATTACGCAGCTTTTATGGATGCTGCAGCCTCCCGGGGCATTTCTGAGCAGGTTGTAGAAGAGGTTATCCATTTTCTGCTTGCAGGCGGGCAGTGTTACGAACCGAAGATAGGTGTAATAAGGCTTGTAGGGTAACCAAAGACAGGATTTACAAAGCTTGTAGGGTAACCAAAGACGGGATTTACAAGGCTTGTAGGGGAATCATGCAGGGAAGAAAATCTGCGGTAAAGATGAAATTAGAAGGGATTAGCTCTTAATATGTGTGATAACGCTTAAGTGTGATTAGGTTAATTGGTATTCTCTGTTAAAATTTAATATCTCATGTTTATTGTATTAATTGGAGAAATTGACATGAAAGTATTGGTCAGCGACTCACTCTCCAGTGAAGGTTTGGAGATTCTAAAAGAACACTTTACGGTTGATGTTTCCACCGGGCTTTCCGAAGACGAGCTGGTGAAAAAAATTAAGGATTACGATGCTCTTGTAATACGCAGCGGCACCCAGGTCACCCAGAAGATAATCGAAGCTGCCGACAACCTGAAAATTATCGGGAGAGCCGGGGTCGGAATTGACAATGTTGATGTGGATGCAGCTACAAAGAAAGGCATTATTGTGGCTAACTCTCCCGAAGGCAATATGATTTCGGCAGCAGAGCATACAATTGCCATGATGATGGCAATGTCCAGGAACATCCCCCAGGCAAATGCTTCCCTGAAAGCCAGGGAATGGAAACGCAATAAATTCACTGGGGTTGAGGTCAAAGGCAAGACCCTGGGAATTATAGGTCTCGGAAGAATCGGTTCCGAAGTCGCAAAAAGGGCTTCAGGGCTTGAGATGAACCTTATGGGGTATGATCCTTTTATTTCCGAAAAGCGGGCTGTCGAGCTTGGAGTCAAGCTGGCTACAGTTAATGAAATCGCAAAAGCAGCCGATTATATCACAGTGCACACACCTCTTATTAAAGAAACAAGAAATATTCTTGATGAGGAGCAGTTTGCCCTGATGAAACCCGGTGTCAGAATTATTAACTGCGCCCGCGGCGGCATTATCAGCGAAGAAGCCCTGGCAAAAGCTCTTGAAAGCGGAAAAGTAGGTGGCGCAGCAATAGACGTTTTCGTCGAGGAGCCTCCTTTTAACAGCCCTCTCCTGAATTATGACAACGTTGTAACAACTCCCCATCTTGGTGCCTCCACACAGGAAGCTCAGGTCAATGTGGCAGTAGACATTGCAAAGGAAGTAACATCGGTCCTTACAGGCGGACCTGCAAAGAGCGCAATCAATATACCCTCGGTAAAGCCGGAAGCTATGGCAGTTCTTGCCCCTTACATCAGGCTCTCGGAGATTATGGGCAAGATTGCAGGGCAGCTTGTAAACGGAAACTATGAAAAGGTAGAAATCGGGTACAATGGAGAAATTTCCGGAAAAGATACCAGACCCCTTACAGTCTCTGCCCTCAAAGGGCTACTTGAGATGGCTCTCGGTTCCGGAGTAAACTATGTCAACGCCCCTATCCTTGCAAAGTCAAGACAAATTGCAGTTGTGGAAAGCAAATCCGAATCTTCTGAGGAATACTCTTCAACTATCAGTATCAAGCTTAGCAGCAATGGACAGACAAAACTGGTTGCAGGCACTGTTGTTGGGGACGAGCCAAAGATTGTTGCAGTCGATGATGATAGAGTAGATATCTTCCCTGCAGGCCGTATGATTTTTGCCAAACACATCAACAGACCCAATGTTATCGGACCATGCTGCCTGGTGCTCGGTAAAAACAATATCAATATCTCAGGTATGCAGGTTGGTAGAGCAGAAATTGGAGGCGTGACCATGATGGTTCTTAACGTAGGCTCCGAAGTTTCTGATCCTATCCTTGATGAAGTCCGGAAAGTCGACGGAATCCTTGATGCCAAACTTGTAACACTCTAAACTTTCCTTTTCAGGAAGACTTTACTCCGGCAGAAGTTCAGGATGGAAAATCCTGAGCCGGAGACTTTAAATTTTCGGAGTCTTTATCTTGAACTTTGTGATGAGTCGTTATCTTAAATTTCGTGATTAGTCTTTATCTTCAATTTCATGATAAGTCTTTATCTTAAATTTCCTGATTAGACTTTTTCATCTTAATCTATCTATCATACTCTCTCATACTCTCTCATATTGTATTCTCAATATCAGATTATACTCTCCTTGTCAGACCACTTTCTAAGGGTGCAGTTAATGGAAGAACTTAAACGCGTAGTCTCCGTTCCTTTTAAAAAAACTCTTGCAGCTTCTCTCTTGGTAAAAGATTTTGAGTATTCCCTGGCTTTTGACCTGAAATGGTTTTCCCCGAAAATTGCCTCAAAAGTAAAGGAAAAAGCCCTTGAAGCAGGCTTTCTTATACTTAAAGACGGGATTCTTGTGCCCGGTTTTGATGTGGAAAGTATCCGGCTTCCGCATGCTTTCAAGCCGTCGGAGAATTTTCTTGAAAATCCGAACAGTTCCGGAGAAAAAGTGTCGGTAAAAGAAGAAATTTCTTTTGAGCAGGTTCTGGAATTTATCTCCGCAGATATAGGGGTAAACCGGCAGAAACTTGTTTCCGAGATTAATTTCATGCAGGATCGGCTTTCCTACCTTGTGGATATCCGGGTCGTGGCACTTATTGTAGCAAAAAAGTTAGGATGTGATATTTCAGTAATTTATGATAGGGTTTCCAGGTCGGTACTTGGTATATCTTACTAATAGATTTTTGCAACTATTTTAATAGAAGAGAAGTCGCAGCTTTCTTAAGCAACAAAAATTACTCAAAGAGTTAAAGTTTACTCAAATAATTAAGGTGAAAGTAGAGTCTACTCAAATAATTAAGATGAAAGTTGTACGAAAGGACAACTCTACTGCAGTTCCTTAATAGACTTAAATTGTGCCTTTTACAAGTTTTTGTGAATCGTTTCCATAAGCAGGGGAGCCGATAGTTTTGGCGTAACTATTTCTATGTATGCCCCCGTTTTAGCATTATCCAGTTCTCTCATGACCTTATCAAGTTCCTCGCAGGTAGTAACCTTTTTCGTAACCCAATCATTGCGACCTAGTACTTCTGGCAATTTATGATATTGCCACTCTGCAAGGTCATTGTAGCAGTAATCTAATTTTATAGATAGCATTTTTTCTATCAGGTAGCCCTGATTATTCAGCACGAAAATAATAGGCTTTAGGCCATAGCGATAAAATTGGCTGATCTCCTGAGCGGTCATCTGGTGTGATCCTTCCCCAGTAATAAGAATTACTCGCCGGTCAGGTGCAGCCAGTGAAGTGCCAAAGGAAGCAGGAGTAGCCCAGCCAATAGCTCCCCAGAGCATCTGATTCTCGAACTTAGCTCCTTTTGGTAAAAATAAAGGCAGTAACCCATAAAAGGATGAGGTTGAGTCAGCTACAATTATATCATCGGGCTTAAAGAACTCGGCGTATTTAGAGTATAAATAGTCAGCTGTTATTGGATCTTTAGCATTTACCCGTGGAATTGCGGGACGTCTGGCCACAGGTCCCCTGATATCGGTACGCTTGTTAAGTCTACTGGTAAGTTCCTCCAGTACATCAAGCATTTTCACATTGATGTAATCAGTACGCCCTATATGAACACTGGAAGGCATGATATTGATAATTCGGGATTTATCCAGCTTTGCCGTGAACATTCCCATGTTAACATCAGAAGGGATAGTGCCTATGGCAAGTATACAGTCGCAGGATTCCACAAATTCCCTGATTTCAGGATTGATAAGCTGTCCCATGTATAATCCCAGGTAGGAGGGATTAGTCTCATCAAGCACTGATTTATCCAGCGCCATAGTAACATAAGGCAATCCCGAAGCATTAATAACAGCCATAGTCAGGTCCTTGAGGCCAAAACGGTCAATAAGAAAACCCGGCATAATACAGGCTTGCTTTGCGTTCGAGAGCTTACCTACAATAATCGAGGCTACTTCTTCAAGAGCCGCAGGATCACTTTTTATAGGTTTTCTTGCAGGCGCCGTAAAGGATGAGATGCTTGCGTTCACATAGTCGTGAGGTATTGCAATGTAGACAGGACGGCGATTTTCCAGGGCTGTCTCGATGACACGCTCGACTTCTTGAACGCAGTTTTCCGGAGTAAGCATTGTACTCGCACATACTACTGGTGCAGTCATCTCCATAAATATGCTGGATTCTCCGTCTCCCAGCGAGTGATGCACTATATCATGTTTCTTCTGTGCCTGCATTTTTGGCATTCCGACAATATGGAATAACAGATTGTACTCTGCGTAAGAGCCTGCTATACCGCATAGCGCGGAAAGCTCACCTACACCAAAAGTAGTAGACAACGCTGACATACCTTTAATACGAGCATAGCTATCAGCAGCATAAGCAGCATTCAGTTCATTACAGCAGCCTATCCAGCGAAGCTCTTTATCATCACAGATGGCGTTGTTGATAGGAAATGCAAAGTCTCCTGGCACGCCGAAAATATCCCTTATTCCCAGTTGCTTTAATCTATCCAGAAGATATTGAATAACTGTCGGCATAATAGTATCACCCGTTTCCTGTCCGCTTATTTCATATTTCGTACCAAGCGAAGTAATCTTTAATGACGCCCATAAGGAAGGCTAAATTCGTTTGCCGCCTGCTCATAGATCGGATACAAATTTATGCGAGATCTCTCCACTCCCTTAGCGTTGATTATTCCCCACATAGTATAATTCGTTTAATATTATAAAAATGGAATTTCTTTCTTATACATCCTCTCTATATC
>DATMYS010000013.1:0-10470 GCA_035560835.1 Methanosarcina sp. | reverse complement strand
ACTTCAACGTGGCTTAAAACATGACTTAAAAATACTATTGTAAAGATGCTTTGTTCCAATTTGCTGTCAATTTCAATTCAAATCTTTCTCTATTATTGAAACTGGCTCTAAATTAAAGTTTGATGAGTATTCGTTTGGTTTCAGAGACTCCTTAAATTACAATTTTACAGGTAAACTGAAATAGTGTTTAGGAGAAAACGGTAAATGTCCGATAAATTAGATCTTTCAATTGTAATCCCGGTTTTCAATGAAGGAGAAAACGTAGGGGAATTATACAATCAATTGAATTTAGTTCTTTCCAGACTGGGAAAAAAACATGAGATCATTTTCATAGATGATGGCTCTAGAGATGATACCTTTAAGAAATTAAAGGCAATCAAAGATAGCACAATTAAGCTTGTAAGATTCCAGAGGAACTATGGAAAGGCTGCGGCTCTCTCCTGTGGGTTCAAGAAATCACAGGGAAATTTTGTTATTACCTTAGATGGAGATCTGCAGGACGATCCCAAAGAAATCCCGAGATTTCTTGAGAAATTAGAGGAATACGATGTGGTTTCAGGCTGGAAGAGTAAAAGGCAGGACCCTGTTTCAAAGACTCTTCCCTCAAAATTCTTCAATGCATTGACTCGATATATCACAGGAGTCAAAATTCATGACTTCAACTGCGGATTCAAGGGTTATAGAAACTATGTTGTAAAGAATGTAAGATTATATGGAGAATTCCATCGCTATATTCCAGCTCTAGCCCACTGGAAAGGATACACTGTTGGAGAAATCGAAGTCGAACACCATCCCAGAGTATACGGAAAATCAAAATATGGGGTTGAAAGGCTTTTTAAAGGCTTTCTGGACCTGATCACAGTCACATTTTTGAATCTATACAAAAAAAGACCCCTTCACATTTTTGGAGGTGTCGGCTTCTTACTAATATTCTCAGCAATAATAATAAACCTGCACCTGGTCTCTCTATGGATCAGAGGTATCAGAATAGGAGACAGGCCTCTGCTAATGTTGAGCATATTACTCACGGTTCTTGGAGCTCAATTTATTTCCCTTGGCCTGATAGGAGAACTGATTACAAACTCCAGAAATAACGATGATTACATTATAAAGTACGATAGCTATGAACTGGAAAACGGCATGTAAAATCGTGGTTACTTCAGGTTTAATGCTTTACCTTATAGCCAAACTTGACCTGAGGACAATCTACGAGACCTTTACCCAAATGAATCTGGCATTGCTTTCTCTCTCATTACCTTTTATTGCTCTGATGTACCTGATAAAAGGGATAAAATGGCAGGCTCTGCTCAGTTGTATAAATGTTCATATCCCAGTAAAACGATCGCTTGAAATAATATTAATAGGTAATTTTTACGGGGCTCTTACTCCGGGCAGGGCAGGAGAAGTTTCAAGAGCTTTTTATTTAGATGCTGAGAGCTCCAGAAGCATACCAACCGTAGTAATGGACAGAGTTATAGATATGATCTGTCTTCTGGTCTTGAGTGTACTATCTATAGCTTTCTTTTTTAAGGATAGAAATTTAATATATCTAATGACGCCAATGATAATGATTTTTATCGCTGGCATGTTCGTCATCACAAACGAAAAGATCGTAACTCTTATTTTTGGGATATTTTCGAAAAAAAGCGAATTCAAAGAAAATTATATTAAAACGATAAAGGAAATCGCTGGAAATAAAAAAGTTATTTTTTCGGTTTCTGCATTAACTCTTGGATATTATTTGCTGAATTTACTTGTATACTGGATAGTTATAAAATCCTTAAATCCCGCATTAAACGGCTTACTTACCTTTTCCCTTCCAATAGTAGTAGTTTTGGGTAATTTTCCAATCTCTATATCAGGGTTTGGAGTTCGAGAATTTGTAAGCGTTACAATATTCAAGCTATTGAATGAAAGCTCTGCATATGGGTTTTCCTGCTCTATAGTTCTGTACTTCCTAACTACATTACTACCAGCATTATTTGGATTCATGCTTACTTTAAGAAAAAAACCTTGAAATTTCAAGGGGTCAGGTAGAATTATTATAAAAAAGATATGGAGAAAAAAACTGACAACGGATGTTGAGAATGGATATTGAAAACGGATATTAAAAACGGATATTAAAAACTGTGTCAAAATAATTGACAAGAATCTGAAATAATCCGGCTATTGAGAATAAAAAGTTAAAACTGGATACTTAAAGGAAAAAAAATTAAAAACGCATTTTAAACAGGTGGGGCTAAATGGACCAGAGTAGAAATTACAAAAAATACAACTCAAAAAATCCGCTTATGGGCATAGTGATATCCAATTTTATGAAAAACTTAAAGGAAACTGCAGCCCCTTTGGAAAATATAACTAATGTTGTTGATATAGGCTGTGGGGAAGGGTTTGTCATTAATTGCCTTGGCTATCCAAAAATAACAGGCGTTGATATTTCCAGAAACGCTCTGAGAATTGCAAAGGAGAAAAACCCAGAATATGATTTTTGTTCAGGCAGCATATGTGAAATTTCGTTTAAAGAAAACAGCTTCGATCTTGTTATAGCAACCGAAGTACTGGAACACCTCGAAAAACCCGATTTAGCCCTTCAGGAGATCCGACGGATAACTAAAAATTACTGTATTCTCAGTGTGCCCAATGAACCTTATTTCCGTGCAACGAATTTCTTCCGGGGTAAAAACTTGACACGTTTTGGAAATGATCCTGAACATGTCCAGAACTGGAGTTCAGGAAAGTTCGTGAGTTTAATAGAAACCTATTTCGATGTGCTGGAAGTCCGAAGACCATTTCCCTGGACTATGGTTCTATGTAAGAAAAGAAATTATTAACATTTACTGATTGAGCTAATCTCAAAAACTAGTTGAGCTAATCATAAAATTCAATCTGCTTCTCCAAACCTTATATTCGGAGCAATCAAGTAAGTCTCGGATCGTGAAAAACATTTCTGGGACTCTTACTGATTAAAAGTATAACTTGTTTTGAGATAGACTCTTCTCCAAATTACTTTAAAAGAATATAGTAATGGACATAATGGACATTCAAAAAAACGGGAGACAATTCCGTGGAACCAAGAAAAACATCTAACTCTGAAAAAAACCGAAGTATTAAGAATAAACATTTTTACAATTTACAGGAATATTCTCTGGTGGGAATCTCATATACTCTTTTGACAATTATTCTTACTTATCCTGTCTTCCTTAAGATAAAAACCGATATTCCTGGGACGGGAGCAGACTCGTTTCAGTGGATGAGAATCTTATGGTACACAAAAATAGCAATACAGGAGATGGATTTAGCGGCTTTGACGCATGACCGTCTCCTTTTCTATCCGAATGGCATAGAATCAACGCCCTTTTCATCAGCCTTCAATCAAATGCTATATGTATTGCTGTCGCCCTTTTTAGAACTCCACGTCATATACACGATATTATGGCTATTAACTTTTATAATAGGAGCTATTGGTTCGTATCTCCTGGTAAAATATCTTACGGATAATAAATATGCTGCCTTTACTGCAGGAATTGTATTCGCATTTTCCCCATACCATTTTTCCAGAGGACTATACTTTTTTGGAGCAGCGACCGTTGAGTGGATACCCTTTTGTGCGCTGTATCTCATTAAAACAGTTAAAGAAGAAGGAATCAAGAACCCGATCCTTGCAGGAATCTTTTTCATTCTGGTAGCAATGAGCGACCTGCAGTATCTGATCTTTATGGGGATCTTTGCAGGGTTAGTATTTTTATATGATTGCTACCTGAATCTCAGATCCGGGGAAAACTTTGCTCATTCTGTGAAAAAAATAATTAAAAAATACTTCTTTTTTGGAGGGGTCGCTTTTCTCGGAGTACTGCCTTTGACCATTAATGAGATACTTATTGCCCTTTCAAATCAAAACTTCTTAAAGCCAAACGCAAATGAAATTCCCAAATTATCAAACGATTTGATGAGCTTTTTCCTCCCTTCTCATTTACACCCGTTAATCGGTCAGTTTACCTCAAATTTGTATTCGAATATCCCAAGCTGGCCTGCTGAGCAAGTGAACTTTATAGGATATACTGTTCTGGGGCTTTCAGCCCTTGCATTCCTTAAATCAAAGAGAAAAACTGACATAAAGTTCTGGTTAATATCTACACTATTCTTTACAATAATTAGCTTAGGACCCATATTACACTTTAATGGCGCATTTTCTTTCACAGATTCCAATATAAAAATCCCGCTTCCATATCAACTGCTATACAGTACAGTGCCCTTCCTGAAAAATTGCAGGACAGTTGGCAGGTTTTTTGTTATCGCAACTCTTGGATACTCCGTCCTGGCAGGTTACGGTTTTTCGGAACTGATGAAGTATAAGCCCGAAAGAAAGAAACTTATGTTTACAATAGTAAGTCTCCTGCTGGCTTTTGAATACTTATCTATTCCATATCCGACCACACAGGTAAATGTTCCTGATTTTTACTATAAAATTAGTAACGATAAGGATAACTATGCAGTGCTCGAAATTCCACAAAACTCTAACGCGGGATATATGGATTTTCAATATTTGTACTATCAGACAGTCCATAACAAACCTCTTGTAGGCGGATATGCAGCAAGGTATCCAGCCAACGTTAGTGATTTCCAAAGGAGGACTCCATTCATTAAAGAATTACAGTATTATTCCCTGGGAGCTAAAGATATTTTACAGGAAGATGTTACTGATATAGGCACTTCGGTCTTGAACGCAAATAATATAAGGTATGTTATTGTCCACAAAAATCAGTTATCCGATGAGCAGTTCGAGTTTGTAAACGATTTATTGAATAAGACCCTTAAAACTGAACCTGAAATATATGATGAAGATGGATTAGTTGTTTACCATGTTCCAGATGAAACAATTCAGCCCTTTATGCTTTTAGGTGAAGGATGGAATCACTCGGAGAATTGGAACGGCACAATAACCAGGTGGATATCAAACAATGCTACATTATCGGTTTATTCGGGTATTGCTGAAAATGCAACGTTAAAACTCAGCGCATGTAGCTTACATTCACCAAAGACACTCGAGGCTTATAACGGCAAAACTCTCCAGAGTAAACAGGTTATCAGCCTGAATTTAAGTACAGTAAATCTCCCAATTACCTTAAAGAAGGGAAAAAACGTCATTCGTTTAAATGTACCTGAAGGCACAGAAAGACCATATGACTTTCCGGAGCTAAAGAATAATGATACGAGGGAGTTAAGTATAGCAATTCAAGAAGTCCAGTTAATTGGTTCGCCTGAAAATTTATCACCAAGACAGTAACTATCAGACAGAGTGGTAGTTAAAAAACTCAAAATATACGGGAGACAGGAGGAGGTGCCTTCCAGCTCTGCATTTCTATGAGACTGGGGAAGCCGGGATTTCTTCCCCTTAAATCAATTAAAAAAGTGTTTTAAAATATAGTTTTTTAACGTGTTTAATTTACTTTCCTTGTTACTTCCTTATTTTTTAACTAATTTCCTGCTTTTAATTACTTTTACTGTTTTATTACTTTCCTCAACTCATTTTATTTTGCGACTTATTTTGTAACGAAAACCATTGCAGCTACAACCGTGGTCCATTTTCCGTCTTTGTCGCCGTTTGCGGTCTGGCATATATGGAACGTATCAAAAATATGCCCGCTTGCCTTGTACACCTGTTCTCTCTCATGCCAGGCCATTTCCGCATCAAATTCTATGCCAAGAGTAGTTGCAAGCATTGTTGCTGCCAGGTCTTCAGCATATTCTCCTGCAATAATTTCTTCTTCTCCAAAAGAATGATGTTCGGAAATATACCCGTAGTTTTCTTCATTTACAGGCACCGCGGTTCCTATAGCTGAAGCCATTAAACGGTGAGGCTCGTTAGTATCATTCCTTGCAAGTACACAATGGACAATGGCACCGGGTTTTAACTCTAAAAGTCCTTCTTCTCTGGGTACGAGTTTGCAATTGGGGGGCAGAATACTTGAAACACTTACAAGATTGTATTTCTCTATCCTTGCAGCCCTTAGTGCAAGTTCAAAGGACGCTAAACGGTCTTTGTGTACCCCGGTACCCTTTGTTAAAAATGCTTTTCTTGGGATCATGTTAACTCCTTAAGGAATTTATGTATTTACTATGCGGTTTCCATTGTATTAGCAACCAATACACACATAGATGGTTTTTGAATTTTTTTATGAAGATAAACTGAACTATTGGGCTGATAGTCCTATCTTTCATCTCTGAAATGTACACCAGAGTTATGAACTTTATCCTTTTCATTCATAGTTTTCAGAGACAGGAATTTCCCTGCATGAATTACAACCCAGAGAATGAACCTGCTCGGTTAGTTCTGTAAAGTCTTTATCTTTTTTCCTCTGTCCAGAAAGAGCTTTTTCATAGACATTGGAATTTGCAACTCCTTCAAAGATAAGTCTGGTCTCTATCGGAATTTCACCTGCATGGACTTTTATATCCTTTTTTTGTACACTAACCGTAACCTGGTCAGGGAGAAGCCCGGATTCGGCCATGTAATCAAGAATCAGCTTTCTCCCGAACTCTTCAGCAAACTCCAGAGCTTCGTTCCGGATTACGAAATGCCTTCTTCCTACAGGAGTGTATACAAAGATCCCTTTTGTCTTAAGATCATACTTGGACTCACTATAAAGTGTGCGCACCGTTATCTCAATGCGTTTTGTCCCTTTTCCTGCAAGAGCTCCTGCTGCATTTCCAACCTCTGAATATTCCGGAACAAAGATTTCGGCATCTATCAGTTTATTTAGTTCGTCCATATACGCCCGCACAGGACCTCCGAGCAGTACAACAGGGATATCCACTTTAAAGCGAGCAAAGAAATCGCCTTCAAGCATTTTTGTAATTTCGGTCCTGTCCACTCCTTCCATCAGAAAAGCAATGAGGTCTCTTACCATGTTCCTGGCAAAGAGACGCTTCACATTTAGACAGAACTCATGCCTGTCTATCCCGATAAAGTTTGCAAGTAGGATAGCTCCAATTTCCGAGGCTTCGGCATTCCATTCAGTATATTCCCCAAGCACATGCAGGGCATCTGTTGGGGTAAAACCGATTACCTGAATAAGTCGCTTCTGGATTAGAGACTCCATTACTCTCTTTGAAGGAAGGATATTTCTGTCCCAGTAGACATCTTTGAGAGAAAGCGGTTCATCCCGTATAAGGTCAAAGAGTTCTTTTTCTTCCCGGCTCAAATTGACAGGTTTCTGCTCTGTCCGGACAAAGAATTTTGTTGCCTGGATATGTTCATCAAGTTTGAGCCGGTCTGGAACCCAGCGCCTTTTCAGAGTGCTAATGAAATCAGGATACAGGATTGCTGCCCTGCAGAGAGGGATAACCCGTCTGGGACCTATGTGTATATTGCCGCCCTGGACCCAAACGTGACTGTCTCCACCCATAGCCGAAGTCTCCATACGCAGCGCCCTGACTTTTGTTTGCCAGCCGCCCACAACTGCTCCTGCCTCGCTGAGGTGTGGAAGCCCTTTATAGATAAGTGAGACGTCCGTGCTTGTACCTCCAACGTCAATTACAGTGCAGGTCTCGTGCCCGGACAGATAAGAAGCCCCAAGAAGACTTGCTGCGGGGCCTGAAAAGACCGATTCGATGGGTTTCTTCATGGCTTCATGCATGCTTACAACAGAGCCATCGCAGCGCAGCATGGCAATTTTCGGGTTGAGGCCTCTTCTTTCGATCTCACTTACTACCGTCTTTAAGAAGCCCTCTGCTACAGGCAGGAGCTGAGCATTGAGGTAAGCAGTAACTCCCCTTTCATAAGCCCCGAGCGACTGGACCAGTTCGTGCCCGCAGACAACAGGCAGCCCTGAAAGCTCCTGAATCAGGGTTTTTACGCGCAGTTCATGTTCAGGATTTCGCACACTGAAATACGAAGAAACCGCAAAAGCCGAGACCCTATCTTTTATTTCAAGTACGAATTTTTCTACTGCCAGCAAGTCAAGGGCTACGACTTCTTCGCCATTACTGTCATGCCCTCCCTGTACCATTATCCAGTTTTCAATTCCCGAATCTTCAGGGACGTCATACTTTCCTACAAGGATGAGCCCAACAGGATATCCTGTGTTTTCAAGGATAGTATTGGTCGCAAGAGTGGTTGAAGCCGAAATAACAGTCACGAGTTTTAGCTTTTCCGGGTCAAGTCCGTCAATTGATTTCTTTATTCCCTCAAGAGGATCAGGATAGGTTGTGAGGGCTTTATTTGAGCATATTACTCTTCCATCCGATTTCCGAACTAAAACCGAATCAGTATAAGTTCCACCCGCATCAATACCCAGATCATATGCCATTTTTGAATTACATTCCATTTTTACATCTCACTTTTATTTTCCGACGTCTTTGCATTACACTTTCCTTGCCATCTGTAATGCTGTTCCTTTTTGCCATTTTTACTACGTGCTGATGGTTCCGGGGCTCTCAGGAACTCAGATTTTTGGCATCCCGACTCCAACAAAAACGAGTTTTGTCTCCATAGGTATTGTCCCTGCTTCACTCAGAGATATATCTTTTTTATTGACCTCGATCTGGACCTGGCCTTTATCGAGGCCTGCTTCGGTCATGTATTCCATGATGAGTTTTCTTCCCAGGGTTTCTGCATATTCGAGAGCTTCAGGATAGCTCCCAAAGGTTTCCCTGCCCTTTGGCGAAAATAAGAGAACGAGCCTTTTCTTATCTTTAGAATATGCTGTCTTGATCAGGATTTCAATCCTTTTTATGCCCTTGCCCACAACGGCTCCGACAGCATTTCCTACTTCGGCATGCTCCGGAATTATAATGTCGGCATCAAGAATTTCCTTCAACTCTCTGGTGTATGCGATTACAGGGCCTCCTATCAGCACCACAGGGATTTTCATCCTGAACTGCGTAAACCTGTCGGACAGGAGGATTTTTTCGAGTTCAAAAGAAGGCACATCCTTCTGGATGAAAGATACCAGATTTAAGGCCATGTTTCTTGCAACGTTCTGTTTTATCTGTTTGCAGAGCTCGATATGGTCGGTCTGGGTATAGCGTTCCAGAAGTTTTGCCCCTATTTTTGAGGCTTCTTGATCCCAGGCCGTATATTCCCCGAGCACGTGAAGCGCGTCGGTTGGGGTAAAACCTATTGCCTGGATCAGACGTTTTCTTATGAGCGAATCAAACAGGTCAGGGGAAAGTGTTTTCTGAATCTCCCAGAAAATATCGTTTAGGGATGCAGGAAAATCTCCTATCCTATCAAAGAGTTCCTTTTCAAACTTTCCAAGATTTGAGGGTTCAACGCCTGTCCTTACAAAAAACCTGGTAGGCTGCACATTTTCGTCGAGATGCATAGTCCCAGGAACTCTACCTTTTCTCAGGACTTCGAGAAAACAAGGGTATTTGACTGCTGCAACGCAGAGTGGGATAACTCGCCTTGGGCCGATGTTTATTTTCATATTCCTGACCCAGACATGGCTGTCCCCTCCCATTGCTGAGGTCTCCATCCGGATAGCTTTTACTTTTGTCTGCCAGCCTCCGACTATAGCCCCTTCCATACAGAGTTCAGGAAGCCCGTTTTCGAGCATGGAAACGTCCGTACTTGTCCCACCTACATCAATAACTGCACAGGTCTCAAGCCCTGAAAGATGGGATGCTCCCACAAGGCTTGCTGCAGGGCCCGAAAAGATAGATTCGATCGGTTTTTCCAGGGCTTCATTAATGCCCACGACCGAACCGTCGCATTTGAGCATCAGTAGCCTCGAATCCATTCCTCGTCTGGAAATTTCGTCCCTTATCGAACGGATGAACCGGTTTGCAATAGGAATTAGCTGGGCATTCAGGTAGGCTGTAATCCCTCTCTCGTAGGCTCCAAGATCAAGGGAAAGTTCATGCCCGCAGACCACAGGCATTCCAGTGAGCTCCTGGATGCGGGCTTTGACTGCCAGTTCATGAGCAGGGTTTCGGATACTGAAATAGGAAGAGACTGCAAAGGCTGAAACCCTATCCTTAACCTTACTGACAAAAGCTTCCACAGCTTCCATATCAAGGGAAAACAGTTCGGCCCCGTGATGGTCATGCCCTCCTTTTACTACAGTATAAAATTCAACGTCCGTTCTTTCCGGAATTTCATAATCTCCTACGAGGATTAAACCTACAGGGTAGCCATTTTTTTCAAGGATTGTGTTTGTGGCAAGAGTCGTTGAGACCGAAACCATTTTTACGTCTTTTAGATATTTTTCATCCAGCCCGTCAATGGAGTTTTTTATTCCTTCAAGCAGGTTGGGATAAGTAGTAAGCGCTTTGTTCGAATCCATCACTTTGCCATCGGAGTCCCGAATGATGATCGAATCGGTATAAGTGCCTCCTGCATCAATGCCCATGCTGTAATGCATCTAAATGCCTCCTGTTCATTTTTTTGGAAATGAGGTTCATGAATTGGGGTTCATGAGATAGTTTATATGGTTAAAATTGCCGGGTATATATTATAGTTAAAAG
>DATMYS010000012.1:0-4791 GCA_035560835.1 Methanosarcina sp. | reverse complement strand
GGGGAATTCTAAATGCATATCTATTTTCCCAAAATAAGCATTCTATATCCTTAGTTTTGACATTGATTTGGAAGGACCCTATTTAAATTCGAACCTTAATTTTATATCAGAGAAGAGTAACTCTTGAACATGGACATTGATGAACTCATGCAGAGGCTCTTTGAACTTTATCCTGAAGCTTCTACCGATAGCTTTAAAGATCCTTTTTTTGCATTAATTTCCACTGTGATGTCCCACAGAACCCGGGATGATGTGACCTATCCTGCAGCAAGCAAGCTTTTTGAGAGATTTTCGACTCCTGAAGAAATGATAAGAGCTGATATTAGCGAAATTGAAATTATTATAAAAGATGTAGGTTTTTACAGGGTTAAAGCAGGAAGAATAAAGGAAATTTCCAGACTTCTTCTGGAGAAACATGATGGCAGGGTTCCTGACGATATGGAAGCTCTTCTTGAACTGCCTGGAGTCGGCAGGAAGACTGCTAACTGCGTGCTTGCGCATGCTTTCCTTAAGGATGCTCTTGCCGTGGATACTCATGTTCACAGGATTTCTAACAGGCTCGGTCTGGTAGAAACAAAAACTCCTGAGGAAACTGAAATCGAATTAAAAGAGATCTTTCCACAGAAATACTGGAAATATATAAATCTCCTGCTCGTGAAATTAGGGCAGAATACCCGCAGGCCTATTTCTCCCAGATGCAAAACATGTGCTCTTGATGATATCTGTCCTAAAATTCTCCTTTAATAGGGAGTTTTCTGTGGCCCGGGAAATTTAGAAGTCAAACTTCAAAAGCGAACTCTGCAACTCTCTGTGACTCTATAAGGGCTGCGAAAAAAAACATGCGGGACGATACGAGATTATTTATATCAGGCTGGCATTTAGCAGGCAAAAGGGTTATTCTTATCCTTAGTTGATAGTAAATTAGTTCCAAGTATACGGCTATCCACACTGTTATCAATACTCAAGATCATACAATTTCTCACATTTTACGAGGTCAAATATGTTTCAAATAGGAGAAGCTTTAATGGGGCAGGGTGCAGAACTTGCCCACGTTGATTTGATGATAGGAGACAAGGGAGGCCCCGTAGGGCAAGCTTTTGCGAACGGCCTGACCCAGCTTTCAGTCGGGCATACCCCACTCCTGTCCGTTATCAGGCCCAATCTGCCTCCAAAACCTTCAACCCTCATTATTCCGAAGGTCACGGTAAAAAATATGGATCAGGCAGGAAAAATTTTCGGACCTGCCCAGTCAGCCGTTGCAAAGGCAGTAGCAGATTCAGTCGAAGAAGGTGTAATCTCAAAAGACCAGGTTGAAGAACTTGTCATTGTAGCCAGTGTCTTTATTCATCCTGATGCCCAGGATTACAACAAGATATACAGGTACAACTATGGGGCCACAAAACTCGCAATCAGGCGTGCTCTTGAAGGCTTCCCGGACATTAACACAGTTCTTGAGGAAAGCAACAAGTCAACTCATGCTATCATGGGATTCAAGGTCATAAGGCTCTGGGATCCACCCTACCTTCAGGTTGCTTTTGACAATCCTGACATCGAGTTTGTGCAATCTGCCATTTCCCATATTCCTAAAAGTGATCACGTTATTATCGAAGCAGGCACGCCTCTTATCAAACGCTATGGTATGGATGTCATTTCAAAGATCAGACAGGTCAGGCCTGATGCCTTCATAGTAGCTGACCTGAAGACTCTGGACACCGGAAACCTTGAAGCAAGAATGGTTGCCGACGCTGCAGGAGACGCTATTGTGGTCTCTGCCCTTGCCCCGATCAGAACTATTGACAAGCTTATCGAGGAAGCTCATAAGACAGGCATCTATGCAGTCATGGACACTCTGAACCAGCAAGACCCGATCTCTGTCTTAAAACAGCTTAAGGTCATGCCTGATGTCATTGAACTCCACCGTGGAATCGACATTGAAGCCACTGAACATGCCTGGGGCAATATCGCCGAGATAAAGAATATTGCTCCAAAAACTCTGGTTGCTGTTGCAGGCGGGGTCCGTCTTGACAAGGTGCCTGTAGCTCTCAGTCAGGGTGCTGACATTCTTGTGGTGGGACGTGCGATTACCAACGCAAAAGACGTCAGGGAAGTTGCCGAGCAGTTTATCAACAGTCTTAACAAACCGGAAATTGACCAATTCAGGATCATGACTGACTTCTGAGCAGGTTTAAGAATTTCCCGAAAAAAGGTTACTTAAAACCTACTGCTAAAAACTTACTGCTAAAGAGTTAAACCATGCAGTGTTTTCGGCAGAAACTTGGAGAGAAAGCGTTGGAATTCGCGCTTTCCATTTCTTTTTACTTTTCAAGAGGGGATTTTTTTGGGTTTACCATTCATTGTATTGAACTATAAGACTTATTTACAGGGTACGGGCCAGGGAGCAGTAGAAATTGCAAAGGCCTGTAAAGCCGTGTCCGAAGAGTCAGGTATCGAGATAGCAGTAGCCCCACAGCTGCCGGATATTTACAGGGTAGCCTCGGAAGTTGAGCTTCCGGTCTTTTCCCAGCATCTGGATGGGATAGGAGCAGGAAGTTTCACAGGCCATGTTTTCGGAAAATCTATAAAAGAAGCAGGCGCTGTAGGGACTCTGATCAACCACTCTGAAAGGCGCCTGACACTTGCAGAGATCGAAGCATCGCTGAAGGCTGCAAAGGAATTCGGGCTCAGGTCAATTATCTGCACTAATAATGTCCCGACAACTGCAGCAGCGGCAGCCCTGGGTCCAGATTATGTTGCAATCGAGCCCCCTGAACTTATAGGGAGTGGAATCCCGGTTTCAAAGGCCGATCCTGAAGTTGTCAGCGGTTCGGTTGAGGCGGTTGCGAAAATTAATCCTCAGGTAAAGGTACTCTGCGGAGCTGGGATTTCCAAAGGTGAAGATCTCAGGGCAGCCATTGACCTTGGTTCTCAAGGCGTGCTTCTGGCGTCTGGAATTGTGAAAGCCGCAGATCCAAAAGCCGCACTGGAAGACCTTATCCGTCTGGTTTAAAGTCTCAGAAGGAAACGTTGTTCTTGAACACGGATATTAGTGACAAAAATACACTGGTTAAATCTGGATAATATCTGATAAGCCTAGATAATATCTGCTAAGTCTAGATAATATCTGCTAAGTCTGGATAAACTCTGGATAAAAAAGAATGCGGCTTTTTTCCAGCCGCCTTTTTCTCTTCTATTTTTCAACTTTCTAGTTTCTCTGTCCAGCTTTTTAATTACTGATAAGCCAGAATAAGAGGCTGAATAGCTCTCTTGTCTCCAATTCCAATAAGAATTAAGGCTGATTCAGCTTTGAGTTTCTTGTCTTCCGTTTTCAAATTTTCTATAAGGGGATCAACAGCCAGTTCTCCCATATCTATGAGAGCTTCTCTGGCGATAGCCCCAAACTCTTGATCTCTCAGTTTCCCTACAAGTATTCTTGCAGTTTCCTGGTCTCTTGTTTTGCTGAGCGCAAGAAAAGCCGCCTTTCTAACACTTGCATCCATAGTTTTGTCATCAAGTGCCTGTTTGAGCGCTTCTACAGCTTTGGGATCTTCTATATTCCCCAGGGCTGAAGCTGTCGCTGTCCTGACCTCAAGCGTTTCTTCTTTATCGGTCAGTATTCCGATTAAAGTCTCAGTAGCGTCAGTACTCCCTATTTCTCCAAGGGCAAGGATAGCGCTTTTTCGGATATCGGCATTTGCGTTCACAGAAGTACTTTTTTGACCTTCTGAACTCTTTCCGGTTTCCAGGATTTCTATTAAGGGGTTTACTGCAGTTTCGTTTCCTATTTTTCCGAGTGCAAGAGCTGCACTACTTCTTACTCTGATCTGCTGGTCTCTCAATCTATCTATAAGATAGGGTACTGAACTTTCGTCTCCTATCCTCCCAAGCGCAATCGCAGAGCCACCTCTAACATATTCTCCATCGCCATCTTTCATTTCTTTTCTTAGAACTTCTACTGCCCCTTCGTCTCCAATCTTTCCAAGTGCAATTGTTGCACCGGCTTTTGCCGGCGGATAATCTCTCGTCAGAATTCCAATTATAGGATCTACTGCAGTTTTTTCTCTCATTTCTCCAAGAGCCATCATAGCTGCAACTCTTGTGCTTCCTTTACTGCTTTTAAGAGCGTTAAGAAGTTTTTCGGTTTCGCTTCCTGGTTCTTCAGGTCCAAAGTCTGAAAGTGCAAAAGGAACATAGATACTTGAATTCTGTATTTCTGATTTAAGAGCTCTCTCAAAAGAGTTTGTTTCTCCCCTGTTGTCTGCCCTGGCGGAGTCCATAGCAATGGAATCTGCAATGTACTTCCTTATGGCTGTATCTTTTGCTTCTATGGCCTGCAGGGTATCTTTTGAGACTCCTTGTTTCCATTCTTCAGTTGCACTTTCGTTTACAGCTTTATTCGAAGCTTCAATTTTCTCAAAGTTTTCGGAAAGGATATTTTCTGCTCTGTCATCTCTGGTTTCAAGAAGCGCTAGGAGCATGTAACTGTTTATTTCTTCTGAACTAGAATTATTTGCCTCTATTTTGTCAACAAGATTATTTGCCGCAGGCACACCAAGTTTCCCAAGTTCAGCTGCAGCATTCAATCTCGCTTCATGGTTGCCGGCTTCCAGTCTATTTGTGAGATTTACGATAGAATTACCGCTTGAAACCCCAGCTCCGGTCTGTGTATATGTTTCATTTCCCCTGACTTCCATAAACCTATCACTATTTGCATAAAGTGCAAAAAATATAGAAAGAATGATAAGGACAAATAAAAGAGAGACTCTCAATCTAACTCCGGACATTACATTATCT
>DATMYS010000011.1:0-4695 GCA_035560835.1 Methanosarcina sp. | reverse complement strand
CTATAATGGTAATTATAAATCTTATTCATAATATCTTTTTGGAGTTCTCCGCTCTCTTAGACATTCTTGGTCGTTAATTAAGGATATTCGTTCCCACTTCCCAGTTAGCAAGTTCTGTCAACAACAGATTTAAGTCTGGCCTGAGGCTGTTCGTTTCTGCGAAAAAAGGCTGAGAATCCATTTAGCCGATCAAACAATCTTTCGTCATCTTTTTATTATAGGCGACAACAAACCTTAAAGTCAGAGAATCGGTCCAATAAAAAGCTCAGATGAGCCTCATCAGTTTAATTGGTGATACTTTCTCTGTCTTTGAAACTTAAATCATTTGATCACTGCGTGGACAAAGGATAAAAGGCTGGATACTTCTCTATTTTTATTTGTTTTATGGAAGTACATTTTTTTATACTCTTCAGCAGTCACATTTTGAATTCCGGAAAATCCCCTCTCAATAAGAAAAGGCTCTACCATCCCTTCTTTTAGGCCAAATTTAAGTGGCTCTCCAATTTGGACCAAATAGTTGTGAATATTTTTTTCTACCTCTAACTCACAGCTTCCATCAACTAAAGACTCAGGATAGTAATCGAATAGAATAGCACTACCCTTGCCTGAATTCCTTACAATAAAGGATAATGTCTTGTCAACTGCCTCAGGAGGAATATACATGACAAGTCCTTCCATAAGGAAAAGAGTTTTCAGTGACCTGTCATATCCCTGTGCAACCAGCCTTTCGCCAAGGGCTTCAGTCTCAAAATCAACAGGAACATATGTAACATGACCCGGGAGGGCACCAAAGATTTTTTTAATTTTCTCAATTTTTACACTCTGAGTATCTGGATGATCAACTTCGAAAACCCTGATTTTCCCTTTCAGGCCTTCAATCCGGTATGCCCTTGTATCATACCCCGCTCCAAGGATGACCAGCTGACGAAATCCTCCATCGATAGATTTCTTTACAAAATCGTCAAAATACCTAACTCGCGCCCGAATCGAATTCCCGAGGCCCGGAAAAAGCCTCTCATAATATTCCGACATCTCTTTTGTCTTTTCGGGATTGGATGCCGCAAATGCCAGCGTTTCTGGATTAACAAAGTAGACAGCATATGGGTCATAACATATGCGTTCTCCCTCTGTTTTTCTCGATTCTGCAACCCTGTGGAGAGCAATCAGTTCAGCCATTTTACTGGATCCTTTTCTCTTAGTGTTCGCTTCATTTGAGGTTGTTGAGCTTGTCGGTTCTTGCATTTATACTCCACCCTGTAATATTTTTGCTTAAAAATAAGTCTCAAAATAAGTCCTGATTAACATGAAAAAAATTCGCTTCTCGGTCTTTTGATATACAAAATTGTTCACATTGTATCTGTGTTTTCGGTGTTCATGAGCATCCGGTGTATAAAGTCAGCAGCGTCTACGAAAAATTGATATTGAGAAATTCCCCGATTATCCAGTATTTTTTTGAAGTCTGGGCGCATTTCTGTGAGACCTTTGACAATCAGGGTCAAGAAAACAGTCATTTCAACTGGGTCAATATCGCGCCGGATCAGTCCCTCATTGATCCCTGAATCTATTGCGTTGCAAGTTATTGTAAACGTATCCTGGCGCAACTTTATAATCTCCTTTGCAACTTCATTCATATCTTTGTTATCTTCAAGGTCGAACCTTCCAGACCGGAAATAAAGATATGCTCGGTTATAGTCAGGGTACCTTTCAATGAACTCAAAGTACATTTTTCCTATCATATCCAGTATCTGGATATCTGTTTTGCAACTTTTTATGCCTTCTTCAATCATGGCATTCAGAATCTTTATCCCGCGCAGGACAACGGCAAAGAAAAGCGACTCTTTATTCTTAAAGTAAAGATAAAGCGTTGCTTTGTTGAATTCTACCTCGTTTGCGATATCGTCCATCGAAACGTCATCGTAACCCCTGGAGAAAAATAGCTTTTCCGCCGCATCAAGGATATAATTTCGCCTCTGCTCTTTTTCCTGTTCTCTTATCTCTTTAATAGACACTTCAATCACCGAGAAAACTAACTGCCAGATGTTTTAATAACTAATAGTTACAACTATAACTTCTAGTTAGAAAAGATATAAACGCTTGTATTTTATCAAAGTACAGAGATTCAATGGAAAGTTTCGATGTGTTTCAGCAAGAAAAATAAATTAGATAGGCTTCAAGATTTAAACTTTTAAGGGAAGGGATGCGAATATGGACGCCGAGGAAATAAAAGAAATCTTCAAATTTTCAGCCCTGGAAAAGCATATGATTTCCAGTTTTGGAATAAAAGAAGAGCTGTTTCTTCCTTTACTGCTTTCGCTTAAATCCGGAGGTTCATGGAGTTATGCCTCCGAAGAAACAAAAAGCATGGCAGTAAAGGATGTAATCACTTATTACGATGAAGAAAACAAAACTGGCTATACTCTGGAAAAGATATATTTCTTTATAGATCCCGAAATCATAGCGGAAGAAGGGGTGATCCGCAGACTCGAAAAATGCGGGACAAAAGAAGAAAGAGAGTTGGTTGAAAGACCCTACATAATAGCACTGCAGGCGAAAAAGATCATATTTGCAGAGGTAAACCCAGATGTCAGGAAAATAACAGTCAGGGAGCTAAAGAAAAAACGCATACAACTGAAAGGTACCCCGGCATATAGCGCAGCTCATGAGCTGGAACATCTTGAAAAAGGAGAGGTAAAAGGAATTCCTATCTGGACCTTTGAATATGTTAAAGATCAGTAAAAATAACAGAAGATTAAAAGGCTATCAAAGTACAGGACTTATGTGATTGAATATTTTTTCTTAACTTATATTAATCATCGTTACTGTATTACAAAAAACAGAATCAAAAAAATCTTTTAGTTGACTAAATCAAAGTTGCGCTGGCGCACCCTGCTGCAAGCAACGGGGTATGTTCGCGCCACCGCTCGAAATTCCGTTAAAGGAAATGATAACCCTAAACAATTTAGTTTGAGCAGAAGTTAGTAACCGAAAAAATGGAATTGATAAATTATACTATCCACCGGTTACCGGGGAAGTTTTCCATCCCCGCAGCAAGCTAGCGGGGTATTCGACTGAAATAAATCGTCTTAAATACACCGAACTCGATTACATCAACTTTCTTATTGCCTTTTCATGAGTCTTTGGCTGTACCGAAATTTCTAAGGGATCTTAAAATTCAAATTATTTCGGTCGCGTCCCAAAGTTATTGAACGTGCACTCTAAACGTTAACAATTCCTTCAAACTCCATATATGATCGGTTATTTCTTCTACCATTGCTGAGTTCTTTGGAACAATTTCCCTTTTTCAACGTCAATTTTTAATTTTAGAGACTCATGAGGTTTTTTTAAAATCTTTTTTATAATAACTGGGTAATTTAGGATTTCTACAAAGCCGTTTTTTTATTAATGAAAGCTCGTGGTCGCTGAACCCTCCCAACAGAAACATCACAGATAGATAAACAAGCACACCCACCCCTGCGGTCACGAAAAGCTTATAGATACTTAAGATCTCGAAACGGGAAACAAAGAAGTACATAGCCGTTGAGGATAGAATACATTTTGTAATATCATGAAAATAGAAGTCATGTTTAAAATATTTTAGAGATGTGTACGTGCAGAGAATAGCCATAAAGAAGTACGAGAGTAGGGTTGAAATAGCAGCCCCGATAATGCCTATCGATGGTATTAGAAGGAGGTTGAGTAATACGTTCAAAACCGCCACAGCAAAATTGATATAAGTTGGCACTTTCGTTTTTTTGACAATTAATAGTGTATTGATAAAAATTTGAGCGATTCCTGCTAAAAGGCCAGAAGAAGCTATAACTGGGATCACAAACCAACCCGAAACAAAATTCTCAGTTGTAAATATTCCAAGCAAAGGTTTTGCAAAAGCTGAAAGTCCAAAGACTGCAGGAATAGAAATAATAAGGAAATATCGCAAAGAATAAGACATATAAATTGTTAATTCGTTAATTTTATTTTCATCAAACAGTTTTGAGAGCTCTGGGAAAAGAATAAGCTGAAGAGGATTTACAAAAAGTTGTATGAGGCTACCGAAAGAGCAGGCCGCCGAATATACGCCTACACTATTGAGACCTAGAAAATAAGTAACCATATATCTGTCACTTGATTCAGTTACCCATCTTACAAGAGTGTTAGGGGTTAATGGTAGAGAAAAGTGCAGATACTCCTTTAAATAAGTAAATCGAGGGATAACAAATCCTATCTGTTTTATAATGATCAGAACAGCGATTAAAGTAATGACGCCCTGTACCAGTAATGTGGCTACTATTACACCAAGGAGACCATATCCAATTTTGATAAGAACAAGAATAAAAAGTAATTTTCCAAGCGCTTCAAAAAGAGTAAAGTAAGAAAATTTCTTAATCTGCCTGAAAACTCTGAAATAATAGAGAGATACAGGCTCGATTACATTCACGAGAATCAAAAGGAAGCCTGCTTTGATGAAATAGGCCGCATCTGGATCTTTGAAACCGAACGATGCTAGGGGTTCGGCAAGTATATACAGTGAAAGGGAGGCCACAAGACCAGACACAGTCACGAAAAAAAGAATGGAATAGACAGCCTCCTTTATTATTTCCTTCTCTGTTTCGGAAGATAAAAATCTGACAAGTCCCATTGAAAGACCCATAAGTGCAAGAGGAGAGATTAAAGATACTGAAATATTTATCTGCGCCC
>DATMYS010000010.1:0-12076 GCA_035560835.1 Methanosarcina sp. | reverse complement strand
TAAAATTAGGTTTGCCTAAATATGAGAGTAAAAGTATGAAACTGCCAGTTATCTGCCCTGAAAAAGAGTGTTGCTGCGGAAAAAAGGGATGCACTCCAGGAAAAGGGCTTCCTAAAATCATACTTATAGGAAACCCCAACGTGGGGAAAAGCAGCCTTTTTAATGCCCTCTCCGGAAGTTATACACTGGTTTCCAATTATCCGGGAACCTCAGTTGAAATTACCCATGGAAAAGCAAGGATTGGAGAAAAGGAATATGAAATAATTGACACTCCTGGGATGTATTCCCTGCTCCCTGTAAGTGAGGAAGAAAGGGTCTCTCAGGTTCTGCTTTTTGAGGAAAAACCTTCAGTTTACCTCCATGTGGTAGATGCCCGAAACCTCAGACGCATGCTTTCTTTCACCCTGCAGCTTCTTGAAGCAGGAATTCCTCTTATCCTTGTCCTGAACATGATGGACGAGGCTGAAGAAAGGGGAATTGAAATCGATATATCTGAACTCAGCCGGTCCCTGGGAATCTCGGTTGTAGGAACGGTTTCAAGCGAAGGAAAAGGGATAGAGGAACTCAAAACTGCAATTTCGGAGTTTCCCTCAGGAGACAACATGCAAAAATTTAGGCAAAAACTCGACTACGGAACCGAAATTGAGCCATATATCGAATCAATTGAAGGGTTTCTTGGCCCTGTAAAAGAAGCCGGAATCTCAAAAAGAGCGATATCACTCCTGCTGCTCCAGGAAGATAGGACAGCCCTTGAATACCTGCGCAGAGCTGAAAGAGCCCCAGATTATGGGGAAGAAGGCCGCGAAAAGAGCTCCGAAGAAATCCGGAAACTTGCAGAAGCCGCTTCAAAGAGATCTGAAGTTCCTCTTTCCTACCTGTTCACCCTGAAACGCCAGGAGCGCGTAAACGGAATAGTGGAACAGATAATGGAAATGCCTGAGAAAATCGAGAGCAAAAACAGTGGGAGAGCCGGAAAAATAAGAGCAGAGGAAGGAACTGGGGAAAAAGAAAATTCTGCCTGTGCTCTGTGGGAAAAAAGAAAATCAGAGCAAGCAATAAATCGAGCAGGAAAGAACGAAAAGCTAAAAACACAAAATCGAAGTAAAACACAGAGTGGAAGTAAAACACAGAATAGAAATCTCGATTTTTCCGATAAAATCGACAATATTCTCATCCATCCTGTGCTTGGGATACCTGCGCTGCTTTTAGTCCTGTACTTCGGGCTCTATCTATTCGTAGGCGTATTTGCAGCAGGAACCGTTGTTGATTTTCTGGAAAACACGCTCTTTGGAACATACATAAATCCCTTTGTAACTGCAAAGTTCATATCGCTCGTACCTTACCCGGCTTTGCAGGATCTCTTTGTGGGAGAATACGGGATTTTTACCCAGGCCGTAACATATGCGATTGCCCTGATCCTTCCGATAGTGGGAGCCTTTTTCCTTGTGTTTTCCATTATAGAAGATACGGGATATCTTCCAAGGCTGGGCCTGCTCCTGGACGGCATGTTTAAGAAAATAGGGCTCAGCGGAAGGGCAGTAATTCCAATGGTGCTCGGATTCGGCTGTTCTACAATGGCTACAATGGTTACCCGAACCCTTGAAACAAAGCGAGAAAGGCTTATTGCAAATATCCTGCTGGCTCTTGCAATTCCCTGCTCGGCACAGTTAGGTATTATTCTTTCAATCCTTTCGGGAAACCCTGAGAGCCTGCTTATCTGGGCTATAGTAATAATACTGGAATTTGTCCTGATAGGTTTCCTGGCTTCCAGAATCCTGCCAGGAGAAGCTCCTACATTCATACTTGAAATGCCCCCTCTCAGGAAACCGAAGCTTTCGAACATACTTGCGAAAACTTACTCCAGAATGCACTGGTATTTCCTGGAAGTTCTGCCCCTATTTGTACTGGCAAGTGTTCTAATCTGGATAGGCAGGCTAACAGGCCTTTTTGCCCTTGCCCTGAAAGTCATAGAATACCCAACAGTCTGGATTGGCCTGCCTCCTGATGCAGCTGATGTCTTCCTTTTCGGCTTCTTCAGGAGAGATTTCGGAGCAGCTGGACTTTATGGAATGCATGATTCCGGATTACTGACAGGTGTGCAGCTCGTAGTTGCAGCCATTACGCTTACCCTCTTCATGCCATGTATAGCCCAGTTCATGATGACGATAAAAGAAAGGGGTTTTAAAACAGCCCTTGCAATTTCGGGTTTCATTTTCCCGTTTGCATTCCTTACAGGCTTTATTGTAAACACCCTGCTGAAGGCTCTGGGGGTGAGCCTGTGAAATGTCCCCTCTGCGGAAACGAATTTGAGAAAGCTGATGAAACGAAATGCACTGGCTGTGGGAAACTCCACAGCTGCAACAAGCAGTGCTGCCCGAACTGCGGATATGAACTTGTACAAGAAGCAAAAGTAATTCAATCCATACGGAAGTTTTTCAAATGGTAACTAAAAACTCACACTTATCCCTGAAAACTACAACTCTCTGCGTGATGGAACCCAGAAAAACCGGAAAAATTGACCACCTTGAAACTAAGAACTTGGGAATTCTACAGAAGCTAATAGCTATGGGTATCCTGCCAGGAATGCCAATTACTCTTCTACGACGATCCCCATCGTATCTTTTTGAAGTTGACCAGACCAGGTATGCTGTTGATAAGGAAATAGCAAACCATATTTATGTTAGCTATTGATTCGCCTCCCGATGAAAAGGCAAGAAAAAAAATTATAGGAAAACTAAAGATCTTAAATACACGAAATTATTTTTGGATACCACAGGATACAGCATATATTCATTTTCTTAATTTTAAGTAATATTTTTTCTTTAAAGCGATGCTGTCTAAAATCGAATGAAGAATCTTTGATTTTTCTTTGATATTAAGTCCATCAGATTCTTTTTTTGCTTGGTTCAGTGCTTTCTTAAGTTCTTCAAGTTCGAAAACAGTTGCGGCAATACAATAATAGCTTTTTGAACGACCGTCGTTAAAGTCTTTTAATATCTCTTTAAGTAAATACTCTCTTTGTTTTTGTATTTTTTCAAATTCATCAATGCCGTTCTTACATATAAATGAAATATCCTCTTCAAGAGTTTGATAACATTTGAAAGAATCAAATTTTTTACCGACTTCTCTATGTTTCTTCCATTTCTCACAAGTGTTGCTTTCTCCGCACTCCCAGCAAAATTCAATTCCTTTTCTTTTTAATGCACAGGTGATAAATGGGCAACCAACAGCCATTCTGGTAGGACTCTTGCATCCTAAGCATCTGCTTTGCTTCAGTATTATACATAGGGCAAAGTCTGCAAGAAAGTCCACAGACTCCGATTTCAAGATAGTTGATATGCATAATTATCTTTTTAATGTAAGTAATTGATTGCATATTTTTTTTCGGGTTTTGAAAGTCTTCAGAGGATGTTGATCCTAAAATAAACAATAATTATAATGGGCTTCTTTCAGAGGTGAGTGAAAAAAATGAAGATAAATGATTTTTGAAGGTACAATATGCAGTATCTAGTACTGTGATTCCGAAGTAGGTTCATAAAACTTGACTCTTGAATAGATCCGAAGATCATGGATTTTTCAAGAAAATAAGGAATTGATTTTGGAATCGAAGCACTAGTTAATTACTTCTTCAATGTTATTTCTCTTACAAGAAACCCATCTACCAAAACTTACCAGGGTTATTCCCTTACATGCCTGACAATATGCCCGGCTTCAGGAATTATAATCTCAGAAAGTGCCAGTTTCACGGCATTTGGCGAACCCGGAAGGCAAAATACCGCTTTTCCTTTAATCACGCCTGCCACAGCTCTGGTGAGGATTACTGACGTTCCTATATCTTCAAGGCTTTTATACCTGAAAAGCTCTCCAAAGCCTGAGATTTCTTTTTCAAAAAGCGGGGTTATAGACTCTATTGTAATGTCTTTTGGTGCAAGCCCTGTGCCTCCGCTTGTAATAATAATATCTGCGGAGCTGTCAAGGGCAGCAAGAACTGCATCGGTAATTGAGGTTTTTTCATCGGAAACCAGCCTGTAGAAAGAAACTCTATGGCCGGCCGCTTCGAGAAGATCTTTCATGGCTTTTCCTGAAAGGTCTTCAGCGTCCTCAGGCGAAGCGGGATTTCCGTATTTTTCATATCTTGAGCTAGAAATTGTGATAAAGGCAAAAGAAAAGGACTTTTTTGCTTCTTTTTTGTGAATTTCCGGTGTGGATTCTTTCATGAAAGTCACATCCTCCATTTTGTATTCATTTGATTCAGGGTTCCGTTCTTGAAAATCTTGTTATCCAGTTTATGTTCACTTTTATTTGCTTGCCTATGTTTTAATATCTTATTAACCAATGCTCAGATATGCTTATACTTGCAGCGGATGTAGGAACAGGTACGCAGGATATTCTTCTCTTTAATTCGGAAAAAGAAGTGGAAAACAGCCTGCTTATGGTCATGCCCGCTCCTACCCAGATAATTGCAAAAAAGGTACGGAAAGCGACCAAAAAGGGAAAGGCAATAGTGTTTACCGGAAACATAATGGGGGGAGGCCCTTCAACATTTGCTATCAGGACTCATCTAAAGGCAGGTTTTCCGGTATATGCTACTGAAAAGGCTGCTCTGACCATAAATGATAACATTGAAAAAGTAAAGGCTTTCGGGATTCAAATCGTCTCCGAAGCGGAAGCAAAAAAACTTGCATTCGAAGAGAATGTACAGGAAATTGTTATGCAGGATTTCGATCCGGAATCGACTTCAGCTGCACTTTCGGCTTTTGAGGTTCAGATGCCGACAAACTATGCCGTGGCAGTACAGGACCACGGAAATGCCCCTGAGAAAAGTAACAGGGTCTACCGCTTTGAACTGCTTCGAGAACTCATTGAAAAGGGAGGAGAACTTGAGAACTTCGTCTACAGGCCCGAGGAAATTCCTGAGGCTTTTACCCGGATGAAAGCCCAGGCAGATTCTCTTCTCAAAACTGCAGCGGACAGGAAAACCAGGGCAGTTTTCATGGATACCGGGCCGGCGGCCATCTTCGGAGCGCTTACTGATCCTGCGGCTGTACAGCCGTCTGTAGTAGTTAATATTGGAAACGGGCATACCCTGGGAGCGCTTGTGAATGAAAACAGGATCACAGCCGTTTTTGAGCATCACACTTCCCTCATGAGCCCTGAAAAACTTCAGGACTATATTATAAGGCTTGCCAATGGAGAGCTTGGTTTTGATGAGGTTTTCGAAGATGGAGGGCACGGTGCATACATAAAGGAAGCTCTGGGGTTTGAGCAAGTTAGATCTATATTAGTTACGGGTCCAAAAAGAGAAATGCTTGAAAAGCTTCCGGAGTCCGAAATCAGGAAGGAAATATCAAATAGACTGCATTTTGCTGCACCTTTCGGAAGCATGATGCTTTCAGGCTGCTTTGGGCTCCTTGCAGGATTTCTGGAAAAATACCCCGAACCAGCAATAAACCTTATAAACCACTAAGTACTTAGGGAGTAAGTCGCTTAAGCCCAGAATATACAAATTTTCAGGGGTTATAAAAATTCAATTCCGAATCCCTATGGGGAGCCGGGAAAATACAGTAGCTGCTTGCTGAAGTCCACCAGGGCAGGTTTACAGATAAATGTAAATACATGCAGGTATCTCTATATGCACATATCTCATACTGAATCGTTTGCTAGATGGTTTTCTACGAACTTAATGCAAACATTTATATGCGGAAACAAATCCGTTACAACAAATTTCTATTAAACTCATAAACTCATTATCTTTCAGGAGAATCAAGCTTATGGTACGAAAGCCAGGAAGTATGTACAGAAACGTGAGGCAGCGCTCATTTACCAGAAGAAAATACATGGGCGGTGTTCCAGGCAGCCAGATTATTCATTATGACATGGGAGACAAAGCAAACATCTCTTTCCCGATTAAAGTCTCCCTGCTTGTAGAAGAAAAATGCCAGATAAGGCACGTTGCTCTTGAAGCAGCCCGTATTACAGCAAACAGGCACCTAACTGAAGATGCCGGAAAGATGGGCTTTTACATGAAGCTCCGTGTCTATCCCCACGAGGTCCTCAGGGAAAACAAGCAGGCAACCGGCGCGGGTGCTGACCGTGTATCCAGCGGAATGCGCAGGGCTTTTGGGAAGAACGTAGGTACTGCAGCAAGGGTAAACCCATTCCAGAAGATCTTCACGGTGGCTGTTGAAAAACAAAACTTTGAAGCCGCAAAGAAAGCTCTCTGGCATGCAGGACAGAAGCTGCCAACCCCCTGTAGAATCATTATCGATGAAGGGGCAGAGCTGGTACAGTAATCAGTTAAACTGTTAAAATCAAAAGGAGTAATATTATGTACGATTACGAAGAGCTTTTGAACCGTGCAATGGCAAAAATGCCTGACACCGAGACTACGGATGCTCGATTCGTAATCCCTGAGCCCAGAATCTTTTCCGAAGGCAAGACTACAATTCTTGAGAACTTCGGAAATATTGCAGATATCCTTAACCGGGACCCTGACCACTTGATGAAATATCTCACAAGGGAACTTGGGACTGCAGGGAAAATAGAAGGCACACGTGCAGTCTTCCAGGGAAGGTTTACGAGAGCCCAGATCTCTGATAACATTCAGGCTTATGTGGACGAATATGTTATGTGTTCGGAATGCGGACGTCCGGACACCCAGCTTGTCAGGGTGGACAGGGTACTTATCCTGAGATGTTCTGCTTGCGGTGCTCACAGGCCTGTCAAGAAGAGAAAGGTAAGCAATGTAGTTGTCAGAGATGCCATCGAAGAAGGCGGAACCTATGAGCTCCGGATCGATGCAGTCGGGTCCAAAGGCGACGGAATTGCAAAGATAGATAAGTATACGGTTTTCGTGCCCGGAGCCTCAAAAGGCGACGTGGTCAAAGTAAAAATAAAGAAAATCAGCGGAAATCTCGCGTTCTCAGAGAGAGCAGCCTGAGGTTTAAGCTTATTTAAATATCTTAAAAAGCAGCTCAGGTCGATTACTTCCGTTCTCGTGCCCGGGCGGCTTAAATTCAACCGCAACTGTTGAGCCGCAACCGTTGAGCCGCAACCGTTGAGCCGGTTGATCACGCCGGAGAGGGTTTGTGGATAAGGACATCAAACTCAAACGCGGCTCCATTTTCTGTTTTCGATCAAACCCTTTTTTAAAAAAGGTTGTGATCACGCCGGATAGGCCTTTGGTCAAGCTTTCCACCGGAAAGGTTGCGATCAAACATTTTTTAAAAAGCTTGTGGATAAGCCTGTTTTCAAAAGGGTTGATTTTAAATATCCAGCAGGCAAATCAGAACCTGTGAGGAAGAAATGACTTCTGAAAAAAAGGATATACAGGAAGCTTTATTCAGGGATATTTCATTAAGAAAGGTTCAAGCAAAGAAAAAAAATATAGAAATTCTCTCAATACCCGGGCTGTCAGTAAACCTCCGGCATGCCGGGGAGATTCTGGAACTGACTGCAAACGGGACCCTGAAGGTAGCTTTCAGCCCTATCCTGAAAAAGATGAACTCCCGCCTGAAGGAAGAAAAGCTAGCCCTTATAGAAGAGAACAGGGTTATTGCCTCTGCCTGGCTCCCCCCTATCCCGAGTCCGGCCTTCAAACGCCTTATTTTTGCGGAGATACAGATAGCTCTCGGAAAATACATTCCTGAGACCGTATCAATTGAACTTACTCGCCAGAGCAGTTCGAGATATCTACCTGGAACAGTTGCAGATGAGCTGGATACAGGTACTGTAAAAAGAATAATCGATGAAGCCCTTGAATCCGGCACTTTCATAATCACATTTACTGAAAACGATCCTATCCTGAGGGAAGAAGTCTTTGAGCTAATCAGGTATGTGGATAAAAAACGGGCTATAGTAAACTGTTCTACCTGGGGAACAGATTTTTCAGCAGAAACAGCTTCCCGCCTTAAAGACGCCGGGCTCCACTCCCTTATGGTGGGGATTTACTCAACTGATCCGGAAAAACACGATGCTGCCCGGAAGTCCAGAGGAGCATACGAAAGAGCGGTTTCTGCTATAAAACTTGCACTTGAAGCGGGGCTCATGGTTGTAATGACAACACATGCGTCTCCCTCAAATATACAGGAACTGCCTGCGCTCTATAACCTTGCATCAGAACTCGGAGTCCATGAATTTTCAGTATGGGAAGCCATGCCAAAAACCACAGATGAACCTGTAATCACTGATGAAGATAGGAAAAGCATCCTTGAAATGTACCACAGGATAAATTCCAGCCCCGACGGCCCGCGGATGTTTGCGAATACTTATTTTGAAGGTCAGATGCTGGGCGCAATGGAAGGCAGGCGCTGGATGCATATAACGGCAGACGGAGATGTAAAAGCCGGTCCTTATCCGCCTTTCAGTTTTGGGAACATAAAAGAGGAATCTTTAAAAGACGCCTGGCAGAAAATCAGGAGTTACCCTTATTTCCAGAAGCATAAAAGCCTGGTGCCAATGCATGATCCGGAATTTCTGAATTTTGTTGGCAGGATTCCGGCGGGAGCAAAGCTTCCTTATCCTTTTGAAAAGGTTTGTGAAAAGTAAAAAGGAATAAAGTAATAGAATATCTTTTTACAGCGTTCTCTCTAGCGTTTCTCTCTGGTACATTTATTATTCCTTTTAACCTTTATTTAGTCGGGATATAGCAGGCCAGGAGAGTAAAATCCTCGTACCTCTGGAAATCCGTGATCAGCCTGGAACTGCCTTCCCGAAGATAAACATTTACATATTAGCACGTATTCTTAAAGAGCAATTTAGCTGGAACTGCGTTCATATCTTTAACTATTTTCAGCAAGAGAAAGCTGCCTATCTGAGGCTTTTCCCAGAAAATCGGCAGCCAACGAGGGACTTTATGACTAATAAACTTGACCCATGGAGTTCAAGCGAGATTAATGACTATTCCAAGTTATTCGAAGAATTTGGGATTTCTCCATTTGATAATGTGCTTCCTGAAATCCCCTCCCCACATATGTATATGCGGAGAAGAGTCATCTTCGGGCACCGTGATTACGAACAGATTGCAGAGGCCATGAGGACAGGTGCCCCTTTTTCGGTTATGGACGGTTTTATGCCTTCAGGAAAGGTTCATCTCGGGCACAAGATGGTTATGGACCAGATAATCTGGCACCAGCAAAGAGGAGCATCGGCTTTTGTCGGGATTGCGGATAGAGAGGCTTTCTCAGTACGTGGCTTTTCCTGGGAGAAATGCAGGGAAATCGGAGTAGAAGAATATATACTAAGCCTTATTGCTCTCGGTTTTAAGCCAGATGGCCTTATTTATTTCCAGTCAGGCTGTGACAGCGTCAAAGATCTGGCATTTGAACTCGGGGTCAAGGTCAATTTCTCGGAACTGAGCGCAATCTATGGTTTTTCAGGAGAGACAAACCTCTCCCATATGATCAGTGTGGCAACCCAGGCTGCCGATATTCTTCAGCCCCAGCTCGAAGAGTTTGGAGGGCCAAAGCCGGTCGTTGTCCCTGTGGGGCCTGACCAGGACCCTCACCTTCGGCTTACGCGGGGGCTTGCAGGCAAAATGAGCATGTTCAGGGTAGAGGAAAGAGAAAACGCAAATGGCTGGAGGTACCTGAGCGTGCGCGGTAAAGGAGCTCCGAAGCAAGCCTTACAAGAACTTAAAAAACGCATTCCAGGTAAGGTGAAACTCTATGAAGAACACCTGGACATACTTCAAACTCCGGACTATCCGTTCCTGGAAAGATTTGTTTTGCAAATAAACCAGCCTGAGAAAATGAAATACTTTATGGCCGAGATTGAAAGAAGCTCCAAGTTTGCCAATGAAGTTAAGCCACCTGAATTCTCAGGGTATGAAGAATACTTTGTTTTCAGAAAAACATGGAAACTTACCAGAAAGATGCTAGAGGAGATTGTAGCGGAAGTGACCGCTGAATTCGGAGGCTATGCTTTCATTCCTCCTGCATCTACCTATCATCGCTTTATGAGCGGGCTGCAGGGAGGAAAGATGTCGAGCAGCGCTCCTGACAGTTATATTGCCCTTACTGACGACCCGAAAGAAGGCGCAAAAAAAGTAAAGAGGGCAAAGACCGGCGGCTGTGTAACCCTGGAAGAACAGAAAAAACTTGGCGGAAAACCCGATGAATGCTCAGTCTTCGAACTGATGCTCTTCCACTTGCTTGGAGACGATGAGGAGTTACTGGAGATCAGGCAGGAATGCGTCTCAGGAACCAGGATGTGCGGCTCATGCAAGCAGCTTGCGGCCGAGAAGATGTACGAGTTCCTCAAAGACCATCAGGAGAAACGGGAACTTGCAAGGGAACACCTCGATGAATACAAAATAGTTTACAAAAAGTAACTTACAAAACAAATTTACAAATAATTTACAAAATCGGTTTTATAAAAATAAATTAATTGTAAGTTTATCAAACTCTTAATATTATCAGGAACGTCAGGACGTGATCATGTATGAGTATTCAGGACGATCTTACAATCAACGAGAAAAAGGTCTTGCTTGCCCTTGAGGAAATAGGATCTGCTGCTCCCGAAAGGCTTGAGGAGAAATCAGGGCTGCAAGTGGATGCGGCAATGCAGGCAGCCTTCATGCTTGAGGAGAAAGGGCTGGTTTCAGTCTCCGAAAAGATGCTCGAGCGTTATTCCCTTACAAAGGAAGGGGAAGAGTACGCAAAAAATGGGCTTCCGGAGCGCCAGATTATTGACTTCCTGAAAAAACCTACCTCGCTTGAAGAGCTGAGGAGCCGTTTCTCTCCACAAATGGTAGGGATTGCAACCGGCTGGCTCGTAAAAAAAGGATGGGCAAAGGTTGAAAACGGGGTAATGGTGCCGTCGGGAAAAGTGAATGCAGGAAAAGATGAAGAAACCCTTGCGGTTTTCACAGGCAAAGCGAAGATCCTTGAAGAGCTCGGGTCCGACCAGGGAACAATAAAAGACCTGCTCAAACGTAAACTTATAATGAAACACGAAGAAAAGTTCAGGACTGTTTCCATAACTGATGCAGGAAATGCACTTGCTACCCAGGGGCTTGTCCTTGAAGAAGAAATTGCTCAGCTCACACCCGATGTACTGAAGAGCGGAGCCTGGAAGGAGAAAAAGTTCAGGCCTTACCGTCTTGATATTACTCCCAAACCTCTTTATGGAGCCAAGATTCATCCTTACAGGCGCCTTATAGAGCAGATGCGCCAGATCTTCCTGGAAATGGGATTTTCAGAGATTAAAGGCGGGATAATCCAGAGTTCATTCTGGAATTTCGATGCTCTTTTCCAGCCTCAGGACCACCCTGCAAGGGATATGCAGGACACTTTCCATCTGGATAGCACCTGCCAGCTTCCGGCTGAATACTTCGAAAAGGTTGCTGCAATGCACGAGCACGGAGGACAAATCGATTCCTGCGGGTGGGGTGGAACCTGGGAGAAGGAACTTGCAGGACGCAATGTGCTGAGAACCCATACAACATCCGTCACTGTCAAGTATCTGGCTGACCACCCTAAATCACCTGTAAAAGCTTTTTGCATTGACAGGGCTTACCGCAGGGAAACCATTGACCCTACCCACACTCCGGAGTTCGAGCAGCTTGAAGGGGTTGTAATGGACAAGGATATGTCTTTTGCAGACCTGCTTGGCTTGCTGGCAGAATTCTACCACAGGATGGGGTTCGAAGAAGTCCGCTTCCGTCCCGGATATTTCCCATACACCGAACCGAGCGTCGAACCTGAAGTTTATGTGGACGGCCTGGGCTGGGTTGAACTTGGAGGGGCAGGCGTTTTCAGAAAAGAAGTTACTGAGCCTTTAGGGATTAAAGACCCTGTTCTTGCCTGGGGGCTCGGAGTCAGCCGGCTTGCCATGCTGAAGCTTGGGCTTAAAGACCTCAGGCTTCTGTACCAGTCCGATATTGACTGGCTCAGAAAAAGTGAAGTTTGCAGGACCTGAGATATGAATTGAGGGTTCATAACCTGAAACTTTCAGGTTAAAACTTTTTATTTTTGGCCTTAAATAAAAAACTGCGGCATGCAAGGTCATGAAAATCGGGAGAGGGGTATATACTTACGGAATTCTAGTTTCTAAACAGATTTTCTTTGGTAAATAT
>DATMYS010000009.1:0-2524 GCA_035560835.1 Methanosarcina sp. | reverse complement strand
TTTTTAACCGTGTTATATGCAAATCAGTCAAAAAGCGATAGTTATTATTGCTTTTTCTTAATAATCAGTTGGTATATCTGGAGATTTGTAAAGACTTGAGGTTTAATATTTCTTTAACTCTAATACTCAGGCAAGTCAAATTTTCATTCATGCCAGATATTACGGTAATTTAGATAATCAGATGAATAGCAGAGTGAAATTTATGCTAAAGAATCATATTAAAAGTCCTACTTGTAAATATATTTCGTAACTGCAGTAATAGAAAATATATTTTATACGACCTTAGGAACTTCAGGCTGGTACCCAAATGTACATAGTTGCTCTCAAATACGATTATTTAGAAAACTTTAAGCCTCGAAAGCACATATTTTTAATTGCTGTTTGAGGTACTGTCCCTGAAAATTCAGGATTCAAGGGTATCCTGGGCTGAATTCAAGAAGATATGTCTGCATTTTTATTAATTTCATGAATTACTGTGATCATCAAATCTAAAGCCCAGTGTGACGAGGTGAATTGCCCCACTTATCGTACAAAGGAGTTAGAATCATGCGTGACACGAAACTGATCCGAGTACTTGCAGAATATCTTGCAAAATGCACAGAAATCCATGCAAGGAACGAATCGATACCGCCGGAGAGCCTGGAAAAATTTATGATTGATATCGTAAGCTGCCTGGAAGTCGGGGGAATTGGCGATGTCGGAAAAGAGCTGGTCCCACTCAAAAAAGCACGTGCAACCATCAGGCTTGCAAGACGCGAGTTTGAGTGGCAATGCGACAATATAGACAACCCTGAGGACTGGGAAACCTGCCTGCGGAACGCAGTCTCAGAAAATGTATGATTTTTTTAAATCTTCCCGGCGACCTGTGTAATTTTTAGTAATATTTCAGGCATTACTTCCCCAAAGTGAGGATTTAAAGAGCTTTCGTATCTCTCCGGAAACTGGTAAAGCTTAAACTCTACAGGCACATCTCGCAGGTATACGTGCGTTCAAAACTGTATCTGGTTAAAAATAGGGATTAAAAATAGGGTCAAAAGCAGTAATTAGAAAAGAGGTTAAAAGCAGTAATTAGAAATAGAGGTCAAAAGCAGGAATTAAAGATGACCCTTGAGATTCGTTAATTATGAAAAGCTTGGATAATCCAACAATAAGAGACTAATAAAGATAGAGACTAAAGATAGCTGGTCCCAAAGAAGTTATAAAAGTTGGATCGTGGGAGTCGCTTCCTGTGGCATCGTAATCAAGAGGAAGGCTCTCAAATACGATCAAACAAATTAAGTGTGCGCATTTTTCAAATTTGGCCAAAGACCCCCACTAATTTTAGCTTGACTTTTTCAATGTTTTCTTCAATTTAAGGTGCTTATTCGCTTCTGGACGCTCTCAGACTTATGCAATTGAACTGAGAAACAGCAGTGTGAGACTTCAAGCAGTTTAAAATCATGAGCGGTTTCAATTATTATATATATGATGGTCTGCCAGTGTTTTATTTTGCTTCTCAGGTGCGTAATCCCTCAGATTCCCTTTATTCCCTTCCAGGATCCGGGTACATAGCGAGGTTTGTAACTAAATTTCTCACTTCTCTTAGGAGCTTCTTTTATTCCTTTCCAGAAGCCAGGAACATAACGAGGTATGTAGTTATCCTTCTTTGCGTTTCCTTTCCAGAACCCGGGAATGTATCGCTGTTTGTACCTCATCTTCCCTATTTTCGGATTCTTTGCTGTCCCTTTCCATGAGCCAGGAATATAACGCGGATTGTAGTCGACTTTCTTTGTTTCTTGAGTCTTTACAGTTCCTTTCCAGAATCCGGGAATATACCGCTGTTTGTACCTGATTTTACTTATTTTTGGGTTCTCTTTTGTCCCTTTCCAGAATCCGGGTACGTATTTTGGCTTGTGACTGGATTTATCTGTTTTTGGAGTCTCTGTGTTTCCTCTCCAGAATCCGGGGATGTAACGCTGTCTGTATCTGATCTTACTTATTTTTGGGTTCTCTTTTGTTCCTTTCCATGAGCCAGGAATATAATGCGGCTTGTAGTCACCTTTTTTTGCTTTAGGAGTCCCTGCAGTTCCCTTCCAGAGTCCGGGAACGTAACGCTGTTTATACTTTATTTTTTCAAGCTTTGGGTTCTCTTTTGTCCCTTTCCAGAATCCGGGTATATATTTTGGCTTATAGTCGGGCTTCTCTATCCTTGAGGTTTCTACGGTTCCCTTCCAGAATCCTGGCACATAATGCTGCCTGTGCCTGATCTGCTCAATTTCTGGGTTCTTTTTTGTTCTTTCCCAGGAGCCAGGAATGTAACGTGGTCTGGAGCCAGATTTCTCATCTCTCCCATGAGTTTTTCTGACTTCGGTTTTTGCCCTCTTGGTTGATTTGGCAATCTCTTCTTTTAGTTCATGTTTCTTCTGCATATTCCTTACCTCTTTGTTTAATTCATTCAGTTTAACTGCGAAATTAGCGCATAAAACATTAAACTCGCTAAATAATACACTTTTAACATATAAATAAATGTTTGACAGTATGTTCA
>DATMYS010000008.1:0-3611 GCA_035560835.1 Methanosarcina sp. | reverse complement strand
AGGTAAACCTATTATCTCGATTTAAGACCTTAGCTATATATTTAACTTTTTTATTACTTTTCAGAGATTTTACTTGGAAATGCCTAGAGGTTTTACTTGGAAATACCTATTTGCCCTTTCAGATTGGAGAAGGCTTCTGGTTTCTCCGGCAGAGTTTTGTTCATCTGTCCCGGATTGCCATATTTATAGCAATTTCGGCTATATTGGAGCTAAGGTCTCCTATTTTGGATAAACTTTCTACAACGGTCCCAAGTGAAATCATGATCTCATGGGATTCCAATTTCAGAATAGATTCACGAAATTCTTCTACCCACACGCGCATGTTGTCAACGTTATCTATAACCTGATTTGCAAGAGAAGTATTCGCCTCAAATAGAGTCTCAACTGACTGTTTTACCAGTTCCATATAAGCAGCATTGAGTTTCTCGAGCTCTTCCATCACCGTATCATTAACAGGCTCTTGCAGCTTTGAGGCGGCATTTGATATTTTCTGTGCGTGGTCGGCTATCCTTTCTAGCGGGCTTGCCGCCATTCTGAACTCGTGGTATTCCTCTATATTTGTTTCTGTGGTGTCCGGCATTCCTCCTTCACAGAGAATCGAGTGAAACTGCTTGGAGATCAGGAGATATAACCTGTCAACCTCGTCATCTCTCTGACTTACGTCAAGTGCAAGGTCGTGATCAATAGTTTTAAAGGCTTCTTACAGCATCCTTTTGCATGGACACCGCAATAAGGAACATCCTTTGTACACCTTTTTTGATAGGAAGTTCATTCGGGCTAAGGAGATCCTGGATAACCACACAGTTTGAGCTTTCTTCAGTAATTTCCGGACCTATAAGTTTGTAGCATACCCTCCGAATTGTTTGCTTCTGTTCGACGAGTATCCTTTCCGAGAAAAGTTCAATCCTGTCATATCCGTGGAGATATGCAGCAATAATGTCTCGCTCAAGTCCTTTTGCTCCACAGCCTGTAACATCAATTCTTTTCGTTTTGATTGACCGCCCTTCAAGAATGGGATTTATCAGTAGTTTTCCGTCAGGCTGGGCTTGAATGGAAACCCTCGTGCCTGTTTTGATCCCCACTTTTTCAGCCCATTGCTTAGGAAGGGAAATAATGTAAGTAGATCCACCTGTCTGCTGTACTTTCCTGGTCTCGATAATGATTCCCCGTTTTTAATTAAATCTACTATATCTGAAATTGGAAAGTTTATTCCTGATTCAAATAGCGCTCTCTGATAATACTTATATGTATTTTTTATATACGTGATTCAACTTTACTATTTATAATTGTGGATTTCCGTTTTTTTATGAATATATTGCAGAACTCTACATTTCAGAAGACTTAGATCCTGTGAAGGAACGCAGTAAAAAATATTAAAGAATAGCGCATTCTGAGCATGATGATACTTCAAGGGCACGCCTGCGCGTCGGGAGCAGGAACCATTATCGCAGCATTTGCAACCTGGAAAGGTGCGGCATTTGGAACTGGCTTAAAAACATATTCAGAGGTGGAACTCTCGGATCGCGAGAGAAAAATCCACGGATCGATTGAGGGAATGCCTGAAGCAGACACTTTTCTTATTGAAAGGTGTGTTGAACTTGTGCTTGAACACTTCGAGATTGAGGCTGGGGGCAAGGTAAAAACAAGCAGCAATATTCCTCTTGCAGGTGGACTTAAGAGTAGCAGTGCAGCTGCCAATGCAACTGTACTGGCAACTTTAAATGCTATTGGAGAATCAATGCCTCCTCTTGATGCTGTAAAACTTGGGGTAAGAGCTGCAAAAGAAGCAAAAGTAACCATAACAGGATCTTTTGATGACGCTTGCGCTTCTTTTTTCGGCGGAGTTGTGATCACTGACAATCGGGAACTGAAATTGCTCAAAAGAGAAGAATACAATTCAAAAGTCCTTATTTTTGCGCCGAACAGAAAAGTGTTCAGTTCACAAACAAATGTTAAGCGTTCAAAACTCATTGCTCCGTACGTAGATATGGCATATGAACTTGCACTCGCAGGAGAGTATGAAAAAGCAATGACTTTAAACGGTTTCCTCTACTGCAGCGCCCTTGGCTTTGATACTGAATGCATTCTTCGAGCTCTGGAATGTGGAGTAAAAGGGGTAAGTCTATCCGGGTCGGGCCCGGCGTATGTTGCGCTTGTCAAAGAAAACCAGATCGAAGAGCTCAGGTTGGCCTGGGAAAGCTGTGGAGTCGAAGGCAGGGTTATAGAAACCTCTATAAATAACAGAGATGCAATGTCTTTATAAACAGAGGGGTTCACTTGAGCGAACTTGAGGATGTCCGCAGAGAAATCGAAGAAATTGATAGGGAAATTCTTGCCCTCATTGATAGAAGAGTAAATCTGGCTGAAAGAGTACTTGAATCAAAAAGAATAAATGGAACTTCGATAAATGACCAGAAGCAAAATGAGGTTGTAATTAACAGAGCTTTAAATGCCGCAACCGAGCTCAACCTTGATTTGGGATCTATAAAGGCCATTTTTGAGATTCTTATCAGGATGAGCATTGAACGTCAGAACGAGTTGAGTGGCAAAGGAAGCCTGCCCTGACTGCTCAGGAGAAGCTAAAAATGGTTGATATATCAGTAATTATGGGTTCCGAATCCGACAGACCTATCGCCAACCGTGCGATATCCTTGCTTGAAAAGAGTAAATACACTTATGAAGTAATGGTTATCTCTGCTCACAGGAACCCTGACGAACTTGAAAGCTATATCTCAAGCACTGACGCAAAGGTCTTTATCACAATTGCAGGTTTATCCGCAGCCCTTCCGGGGGTTGTAGCTTCCAGAACAAAACGACCTGTAGTAGGAGTACCTGTGAGCGCGAAGCTTGGTGGACTCGATGCCCTACTCTCCATTGCCCAGATGCCTCCAGGAGTGCCTGTCGGAAGCGTAGGGATCGATAATGGAGCAAATGGTGCATATCTTGCTATGAGAATTCTGGATTTAATTGACACTGTGGAGCCTTGAGAAGTTTGTAAAAAGCTCTACTTCCGGGCTTAAGATATTATGATTAATCTACTAAATTGAATCGGCACTAAATTCAGTCGGCTGTTTACAAAATCCAGTCGACTCACTCCGAGAACTCATTTAAATAATCTAAATTCTTCACCCTGTTTAACCCTGCTCAATCCATTCAACCCTATTAAGCTTGAATTGCTCCTATTGTCCCTTTTTTAATCCTTCTTTTACTTTTTCTTTATTTCTTCATTTACCTCTTCTTTTAAGCTAGAATGATTTGTTAAGAAGCAAAACAGAGCTAAATTGAGTTGTAAAAAAGTATTGTTGAAAAACAGTTAGAACAATTAGAAAAAAATGTCAGAAAAAAATCGTGTTGGGGATAGGGCATCTGAGTATTGGGAGTGGGGGGATTTTGGGGGAAAAGTGTTGGCTGAGGTTTACAATAAAATAGATTTTCCTCAGATGCCCATTTATAAATATATATGGAAATATATAAAAACATGGATATGCTGGGAGTTAATACACATTTCTCACAGTACTTACATTTTTTGAAAAAGACTTATTAAATCAGGCCCTTATTGTAAATCAGAATTCAGCTTGAAAAACTACGCAAATATTAGACTTGAGAAACTA
>DATMYS010000007.1:0-7897 GCA_035560835.1 Methanosarcina sp. | reverse complement strand
ATATAAAGGGCGACTTTTCAATAGGATAAGTTTTTCGATTCAGCCTATGAATAAAAAAAAGACATCTTGTCAATTCATCATAATCATATCATTTTCAGTTGGATTATTCGCTTTTTAAAAATCTTGGATCCCCATCAATTTCTTTGCCCATTTCAATTTCTTTTTCTTAATCGGGTTTACATAGCTATCTTCAAAATCAAAACCTGCCAGCCTGATTTTATTAGCTCCAAATTCCCTGGCTACAAAAAAGCATCGGTCTCCATCACTGAAGCCTCCAAAATTATAGACTTTATCAAAAGGTTTTGCCTGGGTAGTTGCAATAAATCGTTTAAAGCGGGGCACATATCTTTCAAGCTTATCGATATTATCCCCATGCGCGTGAATAAGGACTATTGAGCCATGTTCACAGGCAAGGATCTCTTTTTCGATATCAGCTTCAGAATTGCCATCAAGGTCGGTACAGATTACCTCAGGCACAATGCCCATATCCATGAGTACAGCAGCGGCTCCATCGGCTGCAATTATCGTAAAATCCAAAAAATCGATTTCCGAAAGGTCACTCCTGAGCCTGGGAGCATTTCCACAGACAAGGACAGGCTTTCCGGAAATTCTGGCTTTAAGTTCAGACAGACTGGCAGTATTTTCTTCTATCAGCATGCCGGAAAGGAATAAAGCTGCCTTTTCATCGCCTGTTCGGTCGAATCCGAAATCTTCAAGGATTCGCTCGTAAATCGGTTCCCAGGTAGCAAAATCCATATGAATCAGTTTCCTTTCAGTGCTGTAATTTGAGTTCAAATTTTCTTCGATTTTCAACCCTTTTTAAGAGTTCATTTCTTTGCAATACCCATCCTCATGGCAACGCCTTCGACATCCCAATCCTTTACAAGGGCTCCGGGAACATCTATATCACTGCCAAGGTCAAGGATATCGGCTCTTATTTCTTCCGCAATCAGATCTTTGAGAGTTTCAACAAGCTTCAGAACCCTCTTGTCTTCAATCCTGACTGAGGCGCGAATGTTTTCGTCCACTACAAGGTCAAGTTCCTTCCGCATGTCCTGAAGCCTGCGAATTACTTCCCTTGCATACCCCTCAGCTTCCAGTTCGGGAGTCAGGTTTGCGTCCACATAAACAAGACCGGCATCGGATTCTGCACTTGCTGTACCTTCCGGCAGGGTTTCTTTGAAATTAGCCATGCCCGTAGTTACTGTAACCGTTGTTCCGTCTGCAAGGGAGAGTTCAAACTCGCCAGTTTCTGCCAAGGCTTTTTTCAAAGCAAAACCGTCAACCTTCTGCAGGGCAGGGATGACTTTTCCTGCATCCTTCTTAAACACAGGGCCTATTTTGCTTGGATCAGGGATTACTTCAAGCCCAAGTTCATCCCAGCTCTCAGCAACACCTGTCAGGACAATTGCCTTGGAATTTGTCTGGTCCATAAGGACTGAGCGTAGTTTCTCGACAGCCTTTGCTGCATCCTCACTTTCAGGGGAAACAATTATTCGGGAAACAGGCCACCTGAGCTTTCTTCCTGCCTTCTGTCGGGCGTTTGAGGCGGCTTCCACAATAGAACGTGCAGTATTCATGGCCGCTTCGAGCTCTGGGTCAAGATAGGATTCATTGACCTTCGGCCAGTCGCACATATGAACCGATTCCTGTGCAGTTGGATCTACGTTTCTTATCAGGTTCTCGTACATTTCTTCAGCCAGGTAAGGCATGAAAGGAGAGATCAATTTTGTAAGAGTTACGTAGACTTCATAAAGCACGCAGTAAGCTGCAAGCTTGTCGGGATCATCGGCTTCGGTCCAGGTTCTCGGACGGATAAGCTGGATATACCAGCGGGATAAATCTTCAAGTGTAAATTCCATGATCTCGCGCACGGCTTTATGCAGAAGGTAACCACTCATTGCTTCATCTACAGCCTTAACAACGGACTGAACTCTTGAGAGAATCCACCTGTCCTCTTCCCTGAGTGCGTCTTTTACGGAATCAAGGCTAACCTTCAGTGGATCGAAATTATCGAGCGCCATATAAGGCAGCGGGAACCTGAAAACATTCCAGAGGATATTGATTGAACGATTAACGGTCTCCACTTCTTCCAGGTTAAATTTAAGGTCATCCCAGGGCGCACTTGAGGAAAGCACATAGGCACGCAGGGTGTCAGCCCCATACCTGTCAATGATATCCAGCGGTGAAATCACGTTTCCAAGGCTCTTGGACATTTTCTTTCCGCCTGCATCAAGCGTAAATCCATGCATAAGCACGCTCTTGTATGGAGCTCGTCCGAAGCCTACCATGCTTGCTCCGAGCTGGGAATAGAACCATCCACGGGTCTGATCATGCCCCTCAGTGATAAAGTCGGCAGGCCACCATTCATCAAATTCCCCCCTGGTCTGAGGGAACTTCAGGGTAGCCCAGGAAGCGACAGCCGAATCAAACCAGACATCGAAGACATCTTCAACACGCTTTTTCTCTCCACCGCACTCACAGGGAATAGTTATTTTGTCTACATAGGGGCGGTGAAGCTCGACATCGCCTCCTGATCCGGATTTATCCAGCAATTCAGCTTTGGTTCCTATTACCTCAAGCTTTCCGCATTCCTTGCATTTCCAGACCGGAATCGGAATTCCCCAGTAACGCTGCCTGGAGATGCACCAGTCTCTGGCGCCTTCAACCCAGGTTCTAAATCTGGCTGAGCCTGCCCAATCAGGGTACCAGTCTACGGCATCAATCGCTTCAAGCATTTTGTCCTTTATCTCTGTAACCTTGAGGAACCATTGTTCGGTTGCCAGGTAGATTATGGGAGTTTTGCAGCGCCAGCAGTGCCCGTACCTGTGCGTGACAGTCCCTTCTGCAAGCAGCCTGTCGCGTTCCCTGAGGTCTTCAATAACAATCGGGTTTGCTTCCCTGACGTTCTTGCCCGCGTATTCCCCGGCTTCTTCAGTATAGACACCATTCGGGCCCACAGGGCAGAGAATTGGAAGCTTATACTTCACACCAACGTTAAAGTCATCCATACCGTGCCCTGGGGCAATATGTACACAGCCTGTGTTTTCTACGGTTACGAAATCGGCAAGATAAACACCATGCTTAATTTCGTTCTGCACAGGCACCAGATCCCCAACCGGGCTTTCGTACTCAAGCTTCGTCAGATCTTCCCCGAGCATAGTCTCAAGCACTTCGTAGTCAACATACCTACCCTGTTTAAGGACATTCTCGATCAGGTCGGTAGCTGCAATCAAAATCTCTTCAGAACCGTCCTGCCTGATTGCCCTGAATTTTGAGTACTCAAAACCGGGATGTACGGCTACAGCTACGTTTGCCGGAATTGTCCAGGGGGTAGTCGTCCAGATGACTATGAAAGTATTTTCCTCGCCTTTGATCTTGAATTTCACATAGATTGAAGGGTCGGTCCGCTCGGCATATTCGACCTCAGAGTCTGCAATTGCAGTCTCACAGCGCGGGCACCAGTTGACTGAACGTTTGCCCACCTCCAGAAGGTCTTTTTCACTGGCCTGCTTAAGGGTCCACCAGGCAGCCTCAATGTAATCATCTTTTAAGGTCATGTAGGGGTGATCCCATTGCATCCAGACCCCTAGCCTCTGGAACTGTTCAGTCATTTCCTGTTTCTGATTGATGGCAAATTCCTTACATTTCTCAATAAAATTCTCTACCCCAAAGCTCTCAATGTCCTTTTTGGATTTGAAGCCGAGCACGCCTTCAACTTTGACCTCAATCGGCAGGCCGTGCATATCCCAGCCAGGGCGCTCGAGAATGTTACGGTTATTCATGGAGTAATAGCGAAGAATGGAATCTTTGATTATTTTGTTCCAGGCAGTCCCAAGGTGGATATGTCCGGTCGTATACGGAGGTCCGTCAACAAAAAAGAGCCTTTTCCCGGTCTTGCGGTGCTCCCGGGTTTTTCGATAAGCATCGCTATCTTCCCAGAGCTGCGTTATCTTTTTTTCAATTTGCTCTGCGTTATACTTGGCAGTGATTTCTTTTATCATATAGGGGTCTCCCTGAAGAAGGATTAGCTAAATTGAATGTGCGGTCAGTGCAGATTCTGTCCTGCAGATATCCTGCAGCTGCCCGATAAGTATTGATAATAAATTTCTAACCGGTAGACTATTGGAAAACTTTACTACCGGCCGCTTATATATTAAACTTCAAATAAGTATTTAACGAACACAATACCCGTATTCGGGAAAGAACGCCTTTGCCCATCCTGAGGAAACGGATCTTCCGCACGTCAATCAATTTATTCAGTAATTGCTGTACTTGATTTAAGCTTTGTTGTGATAAAGGCAGAAAGATTTTTCTTTATCTTTTTTCGGTGGCTAGAAATCTAAAGTGAGCTAAAATCAGTAAAACGTGGAAAACACAGAATTAACGTGGAAGGGCTCAATTTTTCCGGGCTTTAAGGGCTTTTGCAGCGAACAAAAAAGAAACTATCTTTTGTTTTTAGGGTATGGTTTTCACGCCACCGGTTCACCTCGGGGAAGCGCCAGACACAAACTACACGCGTCTTGCTACCGATTTATCTTTTTGCCTATCTTTAGTTACGTAAAAAGCAATTGCACCATCCTCGATTTTGTTTTTGGTAATATCCCCATACTGCTTACGCTCAGGTGGTTTTTGTCCTATCCTGTACTAAGGCTGCCATGTTGCATCTGTCATAAGATATGCTTTATACGCATTCGCAACCATCTCATTTACATTCAATATACACTGCTTTGACTTGTTCGTCTGTCCATGCTACTCTGCAAATTATTTCAGAGAGGTTCGCACTGAATCAATAGTCTCAAGGGATCTAGGGACTCCCTTAAGATATTGCAAATACTCATTTAAAATATTTTCATTTTAAGAATATCAGCTTTTGACATACTAAGATATTGTGATTTGTCTACATCAACCATTCTGTACTATCTCATGGTTCATAATTAACCAGCCTTCAGGTGTACGTAGCGGCTGCGGTGATAAACCGATTTTGTAAGCGTCCCACCATCCACCTTCCCTGGCATACAGGAGAACTTCGGGCCTTTCCCAGGATTTCATATCGGGAGAAAATGAGATCCAGATATTCGCCTTCAAGGTATGAACAGTAGGTGCAGACCTGTGTAACATTGCCCATTTGCCGTTAAATCTTACAGGAAAAACAGCAGAGTCCTTGTTTTCAGGAGGCATGGTAGCTCCGACTCGATCAAAATTATGGAAATCCTCGGTAAAGGCAAGAGATGGTAACGGACCACTATCCTAAAAAGCTACATTCTACTATGGCCCACTTTTCCATTTCATCGATATAAGTTATGCATGGTTCTTCAACGCCATATATCTCTTCAGGGTAATTTACAGGGTCCGGAAAAAATGTTGGTTTACTGTCAATTTCCCAGCCATCAATTCCGTTTTCACTCCTTGCTACCGTAAAGTGAGAAAATCCCCTGTGGTCCTCAACCCTGACCAGTAACAGGATTTTACCATCAACTATGGCAGCTGCAGGGTTAAATACCGAATTGGCTCGATAAGACCAATCTTCAACTGTAAGTATTGGATTTTTTTCTGTACCGTACAAACAGTTCCCCATGGTCTTTCCAGGTCACATTATTCCCCTATTCCCTTTCAAAATTATATTATTCCCTCATTCCCCTTCCAGATCATTTTATTTCCCGAATTTATCCTGACTGATAGTAAGGACAGCTTATTGTATCTCCAGTTCAGAGGATATAGCGCTTAAGAGTGCTGGAGATATAGCGCTTAAAAGTGGCTTGATCTCAAGCACATCCTCTACGTATGCTCTAAAAACTTCTGCAACGCTCCATGCCTGAGCTATGCAGCCTCCTGGAGAGTGAGGATAATCACCATTAAAAACTTCGGAAATGGTGCCAAGACCTGCGGCTTCGAGATGCGTATTTAAGCCCTCAAGAAGAGCCCTCATATCTTCATGACTCTTTTCGGAATAGTTGTGAACTTTCCGGTAAGCCCTCACATAAGCACCAAGAAGCCATGGCCAGGCTGTCCCGTTATGATAGGCTGTATCTCGGGTGAATGCGTCTCCGTGATACTGTCCTTTATATAATGGGTTATCAGTAGAAAGAGTTCTAAGCCCAAAAGGAGTCAAGAGATCTTTTTCAACTCTGTCCACAATCGCTTTTTCTTTATCAGGGGGTAGCATGGTGTTAGGAAGAGCTACTGCTAAGATTTGATTGGGACGGATTGCGGGGTCTTTAACTTCGTTTCCGGCTTCATCCTGATATACGAGGTCAAAGAGACAGTTAGTTTCCGGATTCCAGAAAGTCTTCTCAAAATTTGAGGCAACACCATCTGCAAGCATATCATATGAAAAGACCTCTTTTCCGAGAAGAGTACCCAGGCTGGAAGCAATTTTCAAGGCGTTATACCAGAGGGCATTGATTTCACAGGCTTTACCTGCTCTTGGAGTTACTGCCCACTCTCCAATTTTAGCATCCATCCAGGTTAGTTGAGGTCCCTGTCGAATAAGGTGATCATCGTCCATGCCGATTCCAAAGTCCGTACCCTTACGGTAATTCTCTATAATAGTCTCTACGGTGTCCCAGATATCCACGAGGAAAAGAAAGTTGCTCGTATATGCAAAGTAGCGGCTAACGGCATGGATAAACCAGAGAGAAGCATCCACTGTATTATAGACTGGCTCTCCTCCAAAAGCCGGAAAAGTATTGGGGATTAAGCCTTTCCTGCAATATCGAGCAAAATTCATGAGAACAGACCTGGCCTCTTCATGACGATAAGGAATTAAAAACAAGCCAGTCAAAGATATCATAGTATCCCTTCCCCAATCAGAGTACCAGTGGTATCCTGCAATTACCGTGTTTTCACCTGAAGAAGGATTCTTCACTATAAAAGTGTCTGTTGCCCTTAGAAGTTTAAGAGCAAAAGGGTCTGTAAGCCTGGAATTGAGAGCAAGGAGATTCTGCCGATTTACTCCCCGTTTATAGAGTTCATCAACTTTCCTGAGGTTAAGAGAAGAGATGTCGTCTGTTGAAGCAGCGATAAAGAAACGAGAAGTTCCCGGTTCGAGTTTGCCTTCAAAGTAACCGGAATTGAAATTATCTTCCTGGTAGTTAAGCCCCCTTTGCCTTTCAGCATCATACTCAAGGTTATAATACCACTTAGGATCAGAATGGTATTCAAGATTGGACGAAAGCGAGAAGGTAAAACCATTAGAACTCTCCAGTTCCACTCCCGCGGAATTAGTTTTCTGGGAAAAGGAAAGGTATCCTGAGCGAGCAGTGTAATGGAAGTCTCTTGAGTTTACTAGCGGAAAAATTCTCAACAGAGCTTCTTCTTTTCTGGATTCTGCTTCTTCTTTTCTGGATTCTATATCATAGAGAATACAGGTCGTGTTACTGTTATGAACCATGAAGACCTTTTTCTTCACGGTAAAGTCGCCTGGCTGGTAAATCCAGAGAGGAAATGGGTTTTGAATATATTCGGAAAGGTAATCGAATCCAGTGGGTGAGATGGTATCCGGATACTTATGGACTGCGAGCTTATGAATTTCTTCATTGACAGAAATTTCCTCATCAAGGGAGGAAAGCAGTACAAACCTTCCTGGAGAGTTTTCTGGAGCAGCCACAAGCAGCCCGTGGTAAGTCCTTGTACCTACTCCGATAACTGTAGAGGAAGCATATCCTCCAAGTCCGTTTCCTATAATCCACTCTCTTTTTATTCCTTCTTCGTATGTTGAAAGACAATCTGCCCCAAGCCTGATCCCACTCATGTATATTTAATTAGAATTGGTTTATTAAATAGCTATACGTTTAGAAAAAAACAAGCTTATTCGGAGCTATTGGCCCTTTTTTATGTGTTTTTCTGTTCTCTTTTTACATATCTTTAAATTTATTTTTTATAAAAAAGTTTTGTA
>DATMYS010000006.1:0-6216 GCA_035560835.1 Methanosarcina sp. | reverse complement strand
TAATAGAAGTGCATATATATGCGATAGCAGGTTAAAAAGAGATGGAATTCAAGATATATCTAACTTGTTGCTGGGTAAGAAAAGCTCTTTCTGGCAAAATCAGGGATTTTAAGCTTTTTCGGCTTTTTAGCTTTTTCGACTTAGATCCTTTCCCGAAGCGCCGATCCCTTGAATTTTCTTTTAGAGGTCCAGCTTTTTCGCTTGCGTTCTGTACCATTCTGTGTCCTTCACTACACAATCATATTATTAAATTCACTCTATAAATGAACATTACAAATCAACATATTATCATATAAAAAATTGATATACAAAAAATTGAAAAATAAATAAAGCTCTGGCTGGCTTTTTATATTGTTGAGAATTTTGGGTTCTTAGCAGAAATTCAATATAAAGTGCCTGAAAAATACCATTAGGCTTTAATACCTTCATTGATAAGTACTTTATATCTATTTAGTTATTTTTAGATGTAAATTACATATACAATGATTACAAATTCGGAGGATATACCAACAAATGAGCAGCGGAATGTGCCCAGTATGTGGGCTTCCAAAAGAACTTTGCATTTGCGAAGAAGTTGCAAAAGAGCAACAGAGAATTACTGTTAAAGTTAACCGAAGAAGATACGGCAAAGAAGTTACCGTTGTAGAAGGTTTCGACGCAAGTGAAATAGATCTTCACGAACTGTCCACTTATCTTAAATCAAAGTTTGCATGCGGCGGTACGGTAAAAGGAAATACTGTGGAACTTCAGGGTAATCACCTGACCCGCATGAAAGAAGTCCTCATGGAAAAGGGTTTCTCTGCTGAACAAATTAAAAACTAAACCCTGACCAGCCTCCAAGGGTAAACCGGGTCTGAAAAGTAGTGATATATCGTTTTCAGGTCCGGAATTGTATATATTTTTGTCGGCATTTTGATAGCATGCGTTTTCTATTTTGAAAATACATTTCCGATAAACTGAGGGAGACATACTATTTACTTAAAAAAACAAAAGTATATGGATATAAATAGTTAGGACAATATTTCGTAAACAAGTTAGACAATTTCTCGTAAAATTTACCTGATTTATATGGTGTTGGTCTCCCATGAAAACAACATGTGAAATTATGGTACAGAAAGTCTTGCCCGCAATTAGGGCAGAACTTTCCAGAACAATGATTTTTGAGCATGGGTGCACGCAGCAGGATGTGGCAGACATCCTTGAGCTCTCAAGAGCTGCGGTATCCCAGTACGTGAGTGAAAAACGCGGAGCCGAAGTTGGTTTTTCCGAGGAAACCCAAAATGAAATTCGGAAATTTGCATCAGTGCTTCTAAATCAAAACTTATCCTCTCAGGAAAAGACAAAAGGCATGTGTGACGTTTGCAGTTTTGTTCAAAAATCCGGCTGGCTATACAGGAATGCTCCTGGAGCTAAAGCCTGTATCATCTGCGAGGATACGGATTTAAAGTGAATGATACACTGTGCATTAAATGTAAAGGAAAAGGGCTTTGTGGGCGTCCCCGTTGTCCAATTCTTGAAAAGTTCAAATCCTTAGAATCGATTGCACCTGTAATCTCAGGAAACTCGGTTTTTGGAGCGTCTCCCCCTGCTATTTTTGTTGGAAGCTATGGTTACCCCAGGGTATCAGCAGGTCCGCTCATTCCTCCTCTTGCAAAGGAAAGCGAAGCCTCACTTTTTGAAGATCCCTCAGCCTGGGCAAACATGCAGATTGAAGAAATTATCTCCCTGCGTTCCCGTATGGTCAGGGCAAACACAAACTTCCGTGTAAAGGATGCTCGCAGTAAAGAAAACCCTCTCCTTGTAAAGGCCCAGGAACTTGCTCTCTCCAGAAAGCCGGTGGATACCGAAGCCTGGTTTTTCAAAGCCCCTAAACAGGAACTTAAGTTCGATGCTGTGCTCACGCCTATGGGTCCCTCAGGGCTTGTCAAAAACTTTGAGCTCGCAGAAAATCCGAACGTTCCGAAAAAAGTGGATTACCTTGTTTACGACACTGATGCTCTGGCAAAAGACGCGGTGCTTGAGCTCTATAAAAGTGACATCCCGGCTGAACATATTACTCGCCTGTTCTCAATTGGCCTGCTAGGTAAAGAACGAAAAATCGTGCCAACACGCTGGTCAATTACAGCTGTGGATGATATGGCAGGAAAGGAACTTGCAGACCGCATAAAGGATTTTCCCTGGGTCTCAGAGATCCAGCTTTTTAGCGGGACCCATTTCGGGAACCATTTTGAAGTCCTTATCCTTCCACGGGCTTATGCCTTCGAACTTATTGAAATCTGGCTCCCAAAAGCGGTCTGGTCTGGAGAATCAAGCTGGATTGGGGAAGACAGCGAGGGCTATGATGGAAAAAAAGGTTATTCTCCCCTGGCCGGAGGTTATTATGCCGCGCGGTTGCCTGTGCTTGAATATCTGACAGAACTCAAAAGGCAGGCCTCGGTCTTCGTGCTAAGGGAAATAACTCTGGATTACTGGGCTCCCCTTGGAGTCTGGGTTGTCAGAGAGGGGATGAGAAAAGCTCTTCAGAGTTCTCCAAGAAAATTTGATTCTCTCGAAGCCGCAGTTTCAGATCTTGCAGGCAGGATAAGCACACCAAAAGCCGAATGGGTGCAGCAGGCAAAGATGCTTTCAGACTTCCGTTTTCAAACGACTCTGGACTTCTTTTTTAAAACATAACTATGTTAAAAGCAGAATCTCGTTAAAGCAAAAATAGCGTTGAAACAAAAATCGCGTTAAAACAAAAACGTCGTAACAGCAGAAGGTAGAGTTAAAACAAAATAGCGTAACAACGGAAATCGCGTCAGTAAAGAAAAACTGAACTGTTTACTGCAATACAAAAACAAAATAAGAAGGTAGGAAAACTTTGAAGCCCTTTATCCGGTTAATTCAAGTTTCCTGACCTTTTTTCACGTTTATTCAAATATTTCGGGCACTATGCGCCGCGCAACTTCTTCGTAAGCCTTGGAAATGTCGCCTTTATCAAATCTGAAGACATCTTTATCCATGGACTGTCCGGTCTTCTTGTCCCAGAACCGGCAGGTATCGCAGGAAATCTCGTCTGCAAGGAGAATCTCTCCGTCTCTCTTTCCGAATTCCAGCTTGAAGTCTGGAAGTATGATACCTCTTTCGTTCAGGTAGGGTACAAGTAGATCGTTTATTTTCAGAGCGAGTTTTCGGAGTGTGGCAAGTTCTTCCTGTGTTGCCAGTCCAAGCGCAAGAGCGATGTCGTCGTTCAGCATTGGATCCCCATACTCGTCGTTTTTGAAGTCAAAAACAAGTACAGGAGACTTGAAAACCGTGCCTTCTTTAATTGGATATCTTTTTGTAATCGAACCTGCGGCAATATTCCTGACAATGACTTCGATTTTTATAATCTCTACTTTTTTCACAAGCATATCGATGTCAGAAAGCATTTCTACAAAATGAGTCTTTATTCCCTCGGCTTCGAGCATCTCAAATAATTTTTTTGAGATCTGGGCATTGTAATACCCTTTTTTTTCCATTTCCCCTTTCTTTTCTCCGTTAAATGCAGTCAGACTGTTTCGGAATTCGGCAATAAGGGTGTCAGGATCATCCGTCTTATAGATAGTTTTTGCTTTCCCTGAATAGAGCTGTTCTCTTGTCATGCAATGTCCTCTCTAGGGATAATTCTGGATTTCCTTAGATAGAGAGATCTTAGGAATGATAGTTTTAATATACTAGTTCTGATAATGCAGAAGTTTTGATAATGTCGTAGCATTCTAGAAATAAGCTATATAGGTCGGATCCTCTCTAGTACGCGAGTATATCTCACGGAGACAATTCGGTTATTTCCAGAATTCACAATCACTTTCTGAAAGTGAGACATTTTTCCGGAGACAGCAAGTGCTTTTTCCGAAAATATGCTTTGACTCCCGAAAGAGATAGAGTAGATGATAACGTCTTCTGCTAGATAAAGTTATCATCTGCAGTCGGCTTTTCCTTTTACTGTCGGCTGCTTCGTAAATTTTATCATCGAAGAAAACCAATTACTAGGTTTAACAAATTAAAGAAAGATTTAAGAACTTACCGCATTTGAGTGCCCAACACTTGATAGTGGATTAGTCCAAGCACGCAACAGGTAAAAACATGTCAGGCGCTACATTAGATATTGTAGAACTACTGCTGACCGCAGAAATCTATAACCGCTACCCAGAACTGGATGTAAATGATCTTCCAAAAAACATTCGGAAAAACTACTGGAATAGCACAGAAAAAACAGTTCCCAAACCCATCACAGCCACGTTTATACGAATTGAAAAACTGTATGGGCTTAAGGATATCGAAAAAATCGTAAGGAACGTCCCCTTTATAAATACTGACAAGTCTCACTTTGAACTTCGTCTGAGCGCTTTCGAACTTGCTGCGGAATGGTTTGAAAAGCAGGAAGGTTCCCAGGAACGGATTGAAAATAACCCTGTCCTAGCTTATTACTTTGGAGAGATAAGAAAGGATGAGGCTGCAAACTATGCACTTGCAAAAGCGAAAATAAGGCCCAAGGAAGTCGACAGGGAATGGATAGAGTCCCTGGTAGCGGAGATCCGGAAAGAGGACAAAGGCGAAGATATGCTGAAACTCGTGGTCATTATCGCTCCTGAGGATGTAAAGCAAAAAGTCAAAGATCTTATACTCACCGGGGAACAGAAGAACGAAGTTGAAAAGATCACGAAAGCCATTGAGCATAGGGAATATCTACGGGAGATCGGCCTGCACGATATTGGAAAACTCCTGTTTGTCGGTCCTCCTGGAACCGGAAAGACTTCAGTTGCCCGTGCACTTTCAGAACTGCTCTCAATCCCGTTTGTTGAGGTCAAACTCTCCATGATAACAGACCAGTATCTTGGTGAGACTGCAAAGAACATTGATAGAGTCTTTTTGCTCGCAAAGAAGTTGAATCCTTGCATTCTTTTCATAGATGAGCTCGATTTCGTCGCAAAAGCAAGAACATCTGACGAGAATGCTGCCATCAAGAGGGCAGTAAACACCCTCCTTAAGGCCATAGACGAAATCAGCCTTGTGGAGCATGGAGTTCTTCTTATTGCCGCGACCAACCACCCCCGCATGCTTGACAGTGCAGCCTGGAGGCGCTTTGACGAGATTGTTCATTTCCCTCTCCCTGACCTTGAGATGCGTAAAGATATTCTGAATATTGTAACCCGGCACATCGAAGGGAATTATGATACAGGAGTAATCGCGGAATTGACAGATGGCTATTCAGGCTCGGACCTGCGCGTGGTTATAAGGGAGGCTGTTCTGAGTGCTCTTCTCGAAGAACGTAAAATCCTTAACCAGCAGGATCTTCTGGAAGCTGTAGACTCTTTTAATGAAAGAGCTGGCCTTAAATCCGAAGATTATGAAAGGAAAAAATAACATGAGGCTAACACTTCTTGGGACCGGCGATGCTGTCGGAACTCCTAAAATCGGATGTAATTGCCCTGCCTGCGAAGATGCCCGAACGGGTGGAAAGAGCCAGCGTCTTCGTTCTTCTATCCTTGTAGAGTCCGATAAAGGTAAGATCCTTATTGACACCAGCCCTGATCTAAGGCAACAATTTCTAAAACAAAACCTATCTTGTGTAGATGGAGTGATCTGGACTCACGGACATTATGATCACTACTCCGGATTTGGAGAGTTCTACAGGGTTCAAAATAAGGTTGATGTCTACGGAGTTCAGGAAACTCTTAAATACATAGATCGATACGTCTCCTTCCTGAAACCCAGGTATCATTATGTAAAGCTCTACGAATCCTTCGAGCTAATCGGGTTGCAGTTCACACTTTTTAAGGTCAACCACCCTCCTGTAGAGGTTCCTACAGGGGTTATAATTTGTGACGGCGATAAAAAAGTAGTGATTACAGGAGATACGAACTCAGAAATTCCCGAAGCCAGCCTGAAGCTTATGGAAAATCCGGACCTTCTTATTGCCGATGCTATAGTACCGCCCAACATCCATATCAAAAAACATATGAATTCAGAAGAGGCTATGGCACTTGCAGAGCAGCTCAATGCAAAAGAAATAGCTTTGACCCATCTCAGTCATTTATTTCGTCCTCACCATATCGAAGCCTTATTTCTGCCCCTTGGATACGATGGGCAGGTTTTTGAGTTCTAAAAATTTCTATACCTTGTTTTCCCAATATTTTTTTACTTAATTATTTTACTGAACTGGTACAGAATTACTCAATGGTTGTAACTTTCTTC
>DATMYS010000005.1:0-13428 GCA_035560835.1 Methanosarcina sp. | reverse complement strand
TCAGTATGTAGAACAGTGTTTTTAGCAAAACTTAAAGAAAAATTTGAGAAGTTTTGCAACTTCATGAAGAACAAAATTCACAGAAAATCCAGAATTTTGTTTGAGATCATCTCATTTTTATCAGGTCAGGGCAATTTAAATATATTTATGATGTTTGAGAAACTCAATGAGTCCGAGTCCCGGCAAAATCACACAACTTTTATAAAATGCCATGCTCAATATACTTCAGATATCATTTGAAGAGGCTCATGCATGGAAGATCCTGTTATCTCAAAAATAAAGAGTCAGTTTGATAAGAAAGGAAATCCGGCAAAGATTCCGCTGATGAGCGGGAAACAGTTTTTTGAAGCCCGATCCGAAACGGATGGAGTCTATGTTGACAACCTGAAAAAAGAACCATTTATCCCCTGGGAAATCTTTTCCGAAGCTGTCAACTATATAAAGGAAAACGGCGGGAAGGTAAAGAAAGGAAATGCAACAACCTCGAGGTTAGGAGACCCAAATCTTGGCCTTGATACCCTAGAAGGTTATATTGCCAGCAAAGTTTACGGCTGCAGGATAGGGGATCCCGTATTTAAGAGAGTAAACCCTATAGCCTCCATCCTTGCCTGGGCTGAAATTTGTGAAAACATCCGGGGGCAGATCGGGCTCATCTCCGAAGAAAAAGAACTGCACACTTCTGAAAGTAAAAATGAAATTTCTCCGAATTTTAGTGTCGAAGAGAATAACGAAAGCTCAGGAATAGATTCCGTCTATATCCAGCCTGACAGTAAGCCGACAGAAATGAGAAAACGGGAAGCTGAGCTTGAGGAAAAAACCCAGAAAATAAAAGAACTTGACGAACAGGCTGCATGCAGGGAAGAAGAAATCGGCAGGTTGAGAATAGAACTTGAAGCACGTGAGAAACTTCTCCATGAGAAGAATTCGGAACTGCTAACCCTTCAGGAAAAATTTACAGGTAAAAATGAAGAAGCTCAACTCCTTGAGTCCAGGCTCATAGAAAAAGAAGAAGAGATTGAGGGTCTTACCGAGGAACTCAGGGATAAAGTGGAAAACATAAAGACTCTTACAGAAAAACTTTCAGCGAAAGAAAGAGATATAGAAAAGCTTGAGGGAAATATCTCCATAAAAGACAGAGATCTTAAGACCCTGGCTGAAGAGGTTATTACAAGAGCTGGGGAGATGAAAAAAATTGAAGAGAAACTTACCTTGAAAGAAAGAAAAATAAATACTATGGAGACTATGCTTGCCACAGCTGGAGAAAACGTGAAAAAACTTGAGCAGCAACTCTCAGCCTTTGAAGGAGAGGAAAAGCTGGCAGTCCAGCTTCGAGAAAAAGAAGAGTTCATAAAACAATTAAAAGGAACACTCGCAAGTAAAGAGGAAGCATTTTCGAGGGTTAACGAGGAAAACCGGAAATATAAAATGCAGCAAAAACTGGCATCTGAAGGATTAAGGCAGATAGAAGAACAGAAAGCATCAAAAAAATGGTGGAAGCGCCTGTAAATCCATCTGAAAAAACCAGAATTCTTCTATTTAAACTTTGTTCATTCGCGGCCGCTCCGGACCTGATACCAGAAAAGAGCTGTGAAGTAAGTGAAGAATCATATCAGGGCTAATTTTTCTTATATGTGTAATTTCGCCTATTATTTCTTCTTCGGTTCTTCCCTGGACTTTCAGTTCGTTTATTTTTTCAAGCACGTAAGAGGGTATTACAAAGTAATTGTTAAGATCATGCCAGTGCCCGCTGACATCTCCCTTTACCAGATGAATACCTGAAGACGCGAGGTACATCTTGATAAATTTGGAGAGTCCTTCATAGGAAGATGCGGGAAGCTGGAGTAATTCAATTCCGGGACATGCCTTGACCAGACTAAAAAGATCTCGGTCTGAAGGTCTAAAAGCGAGGTGTACTGCCTTCTCCTCTGCCTCCAGGCCGGAAATCTCGTCCCTGCTTGTTACGACTCTGATGCGTACACTACCTATCCCCATTTATGCTCCCTTTTCTATCTAAGTATGTATCATTTATTTAATTTTGTATTTCAGTCTTTCTAATCAAATTTCAGTACATAGTAGTATTAATACCCAAAATTTGCGAAAAAAGAGTAAATGAGTCGAGGAATGCTGAAACAATTCTAAACTCAAACTCATGAGAGGGAATATAAACATATTTATTAAGAAATCGCATGCCACCCGAACAGGAAGGCTTTTAAAACTTATTCTCAGGTTTTATGTTCAATCCTGCCGCGAGAGCTTGCCCGAATGAAATACATCCATCTCCACAGGGAACCTGACGGTGAGCCAGGAATTCAAAACCTGCTTCTTTAACAGTTCCTGCAATGCAAGAAGTGATGTGATTGTTATAGGCAACTCCTCCACTCAGGCCTATCTTTTCAAGCCCCCTTTTTGCGGCAAGAGAGATGGCAAGTTCTGAAATTCCCTTCGCAAGGTTTTCCTCAACCGCATAAGCAAGATCAGCATGGGAGTACTTTCCGGAAAGCTCATATACCCCCAGAAGAAGCTCGGTGGTGTCAAGCAGAGGAACTCCGGAGTTGGCATCTTTCTTGAAAACTATAGGAAGATCTACGTTATGGGTACTCTTCGTTGCGGCAGATTCAAGTTTCATTGATGGCTCCCCATCATAGGTTCTCATCTCGCAGATCCCTAGCAAGGCAGCCGCTGAATCCAGTACTCGTCCTGTACTGCTGCTTCGGATAACATTTACCCCGGTTTCAAGCTGTTTCATCACCGTTGAAAATTCCATAGCACCTTTCGGAAAAGTAAGGTGAAGTTTTTCCAGTTCGGCTCTTCCAAGTTTCTCAAAAAGAATCCCCAGAACCATTCTGGAAGGTATCCTTGAGGCAAGGTCTCCACCTGGCATCGGTTGAGGGAGTAAATGCCCGATGCGTTCATATCCGAAGTAAGATGATTCAAAGAGTTCCCCTCCCCAGACTGTACCGTCAGTGCCATAGCCTACGCCGTCAAGGGCGATTCCGAGAATTCGGAAATCCAGTGGGAGGGAATTGTCAGCCATAAGCGCTAACATATGGGCGTGATGATGCTGAACCTGAAGAGCATCCTCCCCTCCCATCTTTAGCGCAAAATGGGTTGTGTTAAATGCAGGGTGAAGGTCACAACCCCAGTAAAGGGGCTCGATTCCTGTAAGTCGGATAAGGTGCCTGACAACCTCGGAGTGATACCTGAAGGTTTCAACATGACTGGTATTTCCTATATACTGAGAGACATAGGCAAGTTTTCCTTTTGCCACAGTAACCGTTGAATTCATTTCAGCCCCTACCCCTATAGAAGCTTTGACTTCGAAAGGCAACTCTACGGGTTCAGGCACAAAACCCCGAGAACGCCGGATAAAGGCCGCCCTTCCATTTACAATCCTGATAACCGTATCGTCGTTTCGGTTTGCAATAACCCTGTTGTGCAGCAGGTAATAATCGGCAATCTCTTTAAGTTTCTCAAGAGCCTCTTTATTCTCGACAACCATGGGCCTTCCTGGAAGGTTTGCCGAGGTCATAACATATACTGCATCAGGTACGCGGTCAAAAAGCAGATTCTGCGTGCCTGTATAAGGAAGCATAACCCCTATATTGTGCAGGCCTGGAGTAACCGATTCTGCCAGGTTGGATTCCTTTGACATGGGAAGCACGGTAATAGGCCGGCGGTAAGAAGTTAAATATTCTCCGCCTGTGCCTTCAAGTTCTGCAAAGGATTCAGCAATGGCAGCATTTCTTGCCATAACCGCAAAAGGTTGTTCCGGGCGCCTTAACCTTCTTCTAAGTTCCATTACGGGCTCGTCCTTCCGCGCATTGCAGGCAATATGGAAACCCCCAAATCCTTTTATGGCAAGAATTGAGCCCTGCTGAAGAAGATCCGAGGCATATGCAATTGCTTCATAACCTTTTGCCAGGGCATTTCCTTCAGGGTCCGAAAGCCAAATCTCTGGCCCGCACTTTGGACAGCAGACCGGCTGGGCATGGTATCTTCGGTTAAGAGGATCGGTGTACTCTATTTCACATTCAGGGCAAAGAGGAAAATCTGCCATAGTGGTATTTTCCCGGTCATAAGGAAGGGTTCGGACGGTTGTATATCTAGGCCCGCAATTTGTGCAGACTGTAAAAGGATAGTGGAAGTATCTGGAAGAAGGATCAAAAATCTCAGACCTGCACTGTTCGCAAATAGCCGTATCAGGAGGGATTATAGAGTTTTCAAAAATTCCGGATTCACTGGGCACGATAATAAATTTTGAATACCCAGAAATAGGGACATTTTTTGTCTTGATTTCCTTAACTTTAGCTAGAGGAGGCTTTCTTTCCGGAAGTTCTTTGATGAAATTATCAAGGCTTTCCTTATTTCCTTCTATAAGAATTTCCACATAGTTCCCGAGATTTTTCACGTATCCGAAAAGCCCATGGACTTTTGCAAGCTGATATATAAAAGGGCGAAAACCCACTCCCTGTACAGTACCGATAATATGGAGAAGCCTTGCTTCGTTTTGCATATAAAATAGAGATTGCTGTTTGTCGTTAAAATAGCTTTCTAAATAGTAAAAGCGCCCGACAGTATCGTAAATAGATTCAAATTTGAACTACGGGACTGTAATTATAGAAATGCGCAAATTTCAATCCAGTAAGACCAGAGTAAAAAAACCAAGGTAAACGGTAACATTTTTAAAAAAACACAAAAGTTACGCTATGAGTTGAAATAAATCCAAATAAAAGCAAAAATATGTGGCTGAATTCAGGATAAGAATCATCCTGAAATTCAGGTCACAAGAAAGTCTGGATAAATTGTTTTTATCATAATGATGAACCCCATAACCATCATAAGAAGGGAAATCTTCCAGGCCACCTGTAACAGGCGGGCCTGGTTTTTGGGTTCACCTAACTTAAATATTGCTCTTTCAATCAGATTTGGTCGATCGTCGTATGCTGCCATTTCAAATCAAGCTTAATCTCTCATTCTTGCCTTGACTCTCTTCAGCCTGAAGGTGTTTTCCCTTTCCATTTCTTCGAGCATGAAACGGATGTACTTCATGGTCGCAATGAGTTCGGGAATGACCTTGAATTCGAGAGCATTAACACGCCTCTTGGTCTTCTCGATTTCATTAAGGAGCCTTTTCATAGTAGTTTCAAGCTCTGCTGCGGTTACGATTTTTTCTACAAGGTCTTCATAAGCATCTGCAGTCTCATCGATGTAAGAGCTTGTTCCGATGATACCATAACCCCTGTCAATGAGGGATTTACGAACACCCGTAGAGCTAATCTTTGGCACCACAACACCCATGATATTATGCCCAGAAAGCTGAATTTCGGGATTCTCCTTAGCTGTGAAAGCTGTTGACCTGACGGTAACCATTCCTTCCACGGCAGATGCAAGATTAATTTTTTCTTCAGCGATCTTGTAGGCAGCATCCAACTCGGTTCTGACGTTCCTTGCTTCGTTAAGGATCTTAAAGAACTCAAGGATAAGACCGTCTCTTTTCATCTTCAGGAGCTTGTACCCACTTTCAGATAGCTTGATCTTTCTCTTGAGCTCGATTAACTCCGACCGAGTTGGTTTTACGTCCTGCTGAGCCATGGCGATCACTTAGCCTTTCTGTGAGCTGGGTGATATTTCTGGATATATTTGTTGTCAATTCTTCCCAACTGGTTCTCAGGAAGGTGAGTGAGAATCTGCCATCCGATCTCCAGAGTATCCTCGATTGTCCTGTTTTCGTTTCTGCCCTGACGTACAAACTTGTTCTCAAAAAGGTCGGCAAACTCGAGGAATTTGATGTCTCTTTCGGACAGAGCTTCCTTACCGACAATTGCCACGAGACCTCTCAGGTCACGCCCTTCTGCATATCCTGCATACATCTGGTCAGAAACTGCTTTGTGGTCTTCCCTCGTTTTGCCGGGTCCAATACCTGAGTTCATCAGCCTTGACAAGGATGGTAGCACATTAATTGGCGGGTAGATACCTTTCCTGTGCAGTTCTCTGGCAACCACGATCTGGCCTTCGGTAATATACCCTGAAAGGTCAGGAATCGGGTGGGTAATATCGTCACCAGGCATTGAAAGAATAGGAATCTGAGTAACAGATCCTTTTGCACCCTTGACAATACCTGCACGCTCGTAGAGAGTTGCAAGGTCAGTGTACATGTAACCAGGATATCCACGGCGGCCAGGCACTTCATTACGGGCGGCACCCATCTGACGGAGAGCTTCTGCATAGTTAGTAATGTCAGTCAGGATGACGAGAACGTGCATGCCGTGCTCGTATGCCAAGTACTCGGCTGCTGTGAGGGCCATACGCGGTGTGACTATACGTTCCACAGCAGGGTCATCTGCAAGGTTAAGGAACACAACAGCTCTTTCCAGAGCGCCTGTCTTTTCGAAGTCGCTCATGAAATACTGGGCTTCTTCATTGGTGATACCCATTGCTGCAAAGACCACTGCGAAAGCAGATTCGGACCCTGGCACAGAAGCCTGCCTTGCGATCTGCAGGGCAATTTCATTGTGTGGGAGACCTGATGCTGAGAAGATAGGCAGTTTCTGTCCACGAACCAGCGTGTTTGTCCCGTCGATTGTGGAGATACCTGTCTGGATGAAATCCTTTGGAGGCAACCTTGCGTACGGGTTCATCGCGGCACCGTTGATATCCAGCAACTGGTCGGGCACGATCCTGGGCCCGCCGTCTTTGGGTTCTCCGGATCCAGACAGGATCCTGCCGAGAAGGTCAATGGATGCGGGAAGCTTTAGAGTTTCCCCAGTGAAGATTACACCACAGTTCTTGTCAAGCCCACCGGTACCTTCGAAAACTTGGACAACCACAATGTCGGCGGAAGAGTCCAGAACCTGACCTCTACGAATGGTTCCATCGGACATCTTAATATTAACGATTTCATTGTAACCTACAGGTTCTGTTTTCTCGACAAAGATAAGAGGCCCTGCAATCTGACTGATTGTCTTGTACTCTTTTACCATGCTTACTTACCTCCCAGGGCTGCAAACTCTTTATCCATCTTTGCAATGACAGCATTCAAAGAACCATCAAAGTCCTCTTCGAACTTGACCTTGGGGAATTCGTTCTTTGATTCCATCGCGATAATTTGCGAAATAGGTACACCTGCTTTCAAGGCTTCCTGTGCAGCATCTCCGTACTTCATGATGGTCTGCATGAGCCTGTACTGTTTTGCGAACGGGCTGTATGTGTCTATCGGATGGAATGCATTTTGCTGCAGGAAAATTTCCCTTATCATACGGGTAACTTCAAGCAAAAGCTGCTGTTCTTCCGGCAGAGCATCCGAACCCACGAGCTGCACGATTTCCTGCAGTTCGGATTCAGTCTGAAGCATCTCCATTGCCCTTTCCCTCATAGCGACATAGTCAGGAGCCACGTTAGCAGTAAACCAGTCATCAAGAGAGTCCTTGTACAGGGTGTAACTGGTCAGCCAGTTGATTGCCGGGAAGTGACGTCTCTGGGATAACTTTGCGTCCAGAGCCCAGAAAACCTTCACAATACGCAGGGTGTTTTGAGTAACAGGCTCTGAGAAGTCACCGCCGGGCGGAGATACTGCACCGATAGCAGTAATTGAGCCTTGCTCACCACAGAGAGTCTCGGCAACACCGGCACGCTCGTAGAATTCGGCCAGCCTTGCAGACAAGTATGCTGGGTAACCTTCTTCACCAGGCATTTCTTCTAGACGGGAGGAAATTTCTCTCATAGCTTCTGCCCACCTGGAGGTGGAATCTGCCATCAGGGAAACATCTAACCCCATGTCACGGAAGTATTCCGCAAGCGTCATTCCTGTGTACACAGATGCTTCTCTTGCAGCCACAGGCATATTTGAAGTGTTAGCGACAAGGATAGTACGCTCCATGAGTGGCCTTCCTGTCTGCGGGTCTTCCAGTTCCGGGAATTCCCACAAAACATCTGCCATCTCGTTTCCGCGTTCTCCACAACCTACATAGACCACAATCTCGGTGTCACTCCACTTTGAAAGCTGCTGCTGGGTAACAGTTTTGCCCGATCCGAAAGGTCCTGGAATTGCAGCAGTGCCTCCCTTTGCTACAGGGAAAAATCCGTCAAGGACTCTCTGCCCTGTGACCAGGGGTCTATCAGGAGTAAGTTTTTTCTTTACTGGCCTTGGTCTCCTGACTGGCCATCTCTGCATCATTTGCAGCTCTGTCCCATCAGTTAAGGTACAGACGGTATCTATAACAGTGAAGCTTCCACTTTTTATATCGGCGATTGTGCCCGATTTGTCTGGGGGCATCATGATCTTGTGTTCAATGTTTATTGTTTCCTGAACAACACCGAACACTTCTCCACCTTTTATGAAATCTCCCTTTTTAGCAACAGGCTTAAATTCCCAGAGTTTTTTGTGGTCAAGCCCATCTGCAGTGACACCTCTGCCAATGAAACCGCCCGTCCTTTCAAGCAGGACGTGCAGTGGCCTCTGAACTCCATCATAAATACTGGAAAGAAGACCTGGACCAAGCTCTACTGCCAGAGACATACCTGTTGTTATACAGGGCTCCCCGGGCCTTACGCCTCCTGTCTCTTCGTAAACCTGGATGATGGTCTTGTCACCTACTATCTGGATGACTTCACCCATCAGCCCTTCATTCCCGACTTTGCAAAGGTCATACATCTTTGCATCCAAGCCGATGGCGGTGACGACAGGCCCAGCCACACGATAAATTTCACCTTTTACTTCCACAGATCAACACCTACCGCTTGTTTTATTTTCTCTCTTAAACTCATTGAGCCTTCCCCAGATCCTCCAAGGGCTACCACTGTAGGCTGTACAGACTCATTCAAGTTTTTCCTTAAAATTTCCGGCAGATTACTAATGTCATCATTATGCATTACAACAATCCCAACACTCTTATCCTCAAGCACAGATCTTACCGCGGATTCAGTAGCCTTGATATCAGAAGTTTCGTAAACTTTTCTGATGCCAGCTAGTCTGAATCCCGTTACAAAATCACTCTTTCCGATCACTGCTAATTCCATTAGATAACCACCAACTGGTCTTTGATTAAATTATCATCGAGTCCAGCTTCCTTACCCCTAAAGATAATCCGGAGGTTAACGACCTCATTATTTTTATGGATAATATAGTCCATAACAGGTACAATTGAAAGAGGAGATGCGTGCGAAAAAGTGGTTGCGGATTCAAGATAATATCTTGTGAGCCTGCTTTCAAGAGCAGTCAGAGAAGCCGTGTCCGGGCTGGCAACGCTAGAGATTGCATCCCAGTACGGAGTCTTTTGAAGCTGATTAATAAACTCGTCATACGGGAGAATCGCGAGTTTTTCGGGCCTCAGATCAAGTCCGCCTTCTATCATGAGAGGCATGATCTCATCAGGATGCTCAAGTCCTGCCTTTTTGAGTCTGAAAAGAGTACTCAAGTTTTTAACATCGACTTCTAATGCAACGACTCTAGCAAAGAGCTTACGGTCTTTAGATTTTGGTTCTCCGATTACTTCGAATATACTTGAATAATACACTTTGTCAAGTTCATTTTCGATGTATGCGAGATTAGTTCCGTCAAACTTCTGCAGTAGAGGATAATATTCAGTCTTTCTCAAGCCATCAATAACTTCCTGGTATGTGGCCTTGGCTGCAATTTCTGACAAGAAAGTGTAGGTAAACTGTCCGCCAGCAATAAGAGACTCCAGGATATCTTCAACAGATGCGTTGTAGAGTTTACCACGAAGAAGTGTTTTTACGTTCCAGATTTCATACCTTTTCAAGTAGGCAGAAATCAGGTAGTTCAGTTCTCCTGTGGTGATCCTTTCCAACTTATCATAGGTAAGTGCAAGATTCCTGTTTAATGCGTGTTCTGCCAGATCGCCACCGCTGTATTTCATTGCCAGTTCGTCAACGTCGTTTTTGTATTCAGACTCTTGGATAAAACGGGTAATTTCATCAATCCCCATATTGAGAAGCCGGGGATACGATTCTTTAGGAAGCAACTTACTCTTCATCGCGCGGACACGGGTTACGGCATAAGCATAGTTAGAATTACCTTTTTTATTCTTATCGGACTGTGAGGGTTTTTTCCCCCGGAATCTCTCCAAAAGCCGCATCGAACATCACCCGTACAAAATATCAGATATCTGCTTCAATGAACGCTCATACACATTTTTCAGGGTTGAATCGTATGTGAAATCTAACCTGACTGTCCTATCCTCATTTTCCAGAATAATACCACCGATATTATCGAGATTACCAGCGTAGGATAAAGAAGATAATTTCCTGACAATTGGTTCTGAGCCTTTTGTAGAATAAATTCTGACACCTTCAGCTTGGTGCTCATCGATCAGAACCTTTAACAACTTCTCGTTTTCAGATGCAGGCATCGACTTTATAGACTCATAAGCCTTACTATAAACCTGCTCTAGAAGTTCCTTTCGTTTATTGAGTCTTATTCTTTTTACGTCAAGATTTGCACTGGATATCACTTGCTGGTGTAGATTTTTGAGGTCTTCTTCGGCTTGTGCAAGGCTGTCTCCGAGCATTTTTTTCTGGCCATCTCTGGCTTCATTTAGGATCTCAGATACTTTTGCGTCAGCTTCAGCCTTAATCCTGGAAACTTCAGCCTGTGCACCGCCCTGGATATCCCTTACAACGATATCTAGTCCCATGCTTCCACCTCCAAATAAATTTAGAGCAAAAGATTGCTCTAAGAGAGCAAAAGGTGCTCTAAGAGAGCAAACTGCCCGACAAACTTAGAGCATAGATGCCCTAATGGCTTAGAGCAAAAATACTCTAAAAAAAATTAGAGCAGGGATGCTCCTAAATTTAAGCAGAATTGATAAGCAATGCAACGACAAGACCGAAGATAACGATAGTTTCTGGAATGACAGTAAGAATCAGACCCTTACCGAACAGGGCTTCATTTTCTGCCATTGCACCAATAGCTGCAGAACCAATATCCTTTTCTGCCCATCCAGATGCAAGACCGGTTCCTGCAATTGCGATTGCTGCGCCGAGTGCTTTTAATCCTGCGTCTCCAAACATTGGTGCTGCTGCTGTTACTGTTCCTGCGTCTACCATCTTTTTATTCCTCCGTGTATTTTCTTATATAACCAAATGGGTTGAATTTTCTGCCCCCACCTTGGTAGAATTTTCCGAAGAATTCTACATACTGCAACCTGAGTGCGTGCAGACCGGGGGCCATAATACTCAAGGCAGTGTTAAGAGCATGCCCGAGTATAAATATGATTATTGCAGCTATTGCTGCGAAGCCGATCTTAGAGTGATCAGCCCAGATCATTTTGAAAGCAATATCATTGACTGTTGATGCGATGTAAATTGAAGACAGACCGACTGCGATAATACGGGCATAAGATAATGCGTTACCCATAAGACCTGGCAATTCGACAATACCAGCGATACCCTCACCCATAGCGAGTAATGCAACTCCGAGAATAAGAACGCCAGCACCGACATAAGTCACTGCAGAAATGCCACCTAGATAGCCGATAGCTGCAATAAGTACACCAAGCTCAATAATCATCCAGCTGCCTTTTTCAAGAACTGCATGCTTTAATCCATGGTGCTTGGAAATGTTTATAAAACCGAGAATGTATCCAAGATTTAAATGGACCAGTCCTACTGCAATAGATATTGCAATCATCGTCATTACCATGTGAGTCCTGTGTACCGGGAATGTAAAATGTTCACCGGCAATGCCTGGAAACAGGGTAACCGTATTCCAGAAAGGTAGCAAACCTGGCAATGTTTCGCCTTCGACGTGCAGACTTGCTAACGAGAATCCCAGAAACTCACCATAAATAATACCAAATAGAAATGTCCAAATCTGAGCATAGATCAGGATATTCATTAGACGATTTACTGCCTCTGATTTTACAGCTGCTTTAATCGCAATCGCCATTGCTCCCAGAATAATTGCATACCCCATATCTCCAAGAATCATCCCGTAGATAAATGGAAACGTAATGAATAGAATTGATGTGGGATCGATTTCTGTGTATTTGGGTCTGGAGTACAATTCCATGATCTCTTGCATTGGTGCTGCTACTTTTGAGTTATTATACTCGACAGGTATATGTCCTTCTTCTTCATCTTCTTCCTCTATTTGAAGTGAGGAAACATAAGCCCGACCAGATGTAGCATCAGTAATGGTGTTGACCAAGGTATCGTAGTTATCGCTGGGAGTCCAACCCTCTATGATAAAGGCATTTTTAGACGTAGCGATTCTCAAAGGCAGTTCAGCCTTCTGATTTTCGATACTTAAGACTTCGTCACTGGCAAGGAGGAAATCCGTATATTGTGTTTTCAAGGATTCGACTTCTGCTTTTAGCGACTCGATCTTCCTGGAGGTCTCAGCCTCTCTTTGTTCTGTTGTTCTCAATAACTCGCTTGGGATACCACCTCTTTCCGGGACTCTGAGCTCTCTAAATTCAAGACTCTGAAGCAATTCTTGGATTTTGTTAGCATCCTTTTTGTCTACGAACAGTACAACTGTCTTTGCTTGGGGATCAAAGTACAATTCGTAGGCTTGTGTGATGCTTGAAATTTGACCTTCTTCCAAATTTCCTTTAATTGAGCCTGCAAAAACTTTCAGGTTTTCATAGCCTCTATAGTAATCAAAATCCAGGTTTATAGACAGGAATGGGAGAAGATCCTTTTTTTGGGTCTCCAGATCCTTTAAATCGGCCTCATATTTACTGATGGTTTCTGATTTTTCTGAGATGGTCCTATCCAGTTGATTTAGTTTTGTATCAAGTTCACGCAGAACTGAATCAGCTTTCTGGACTGCCGGTCTTGCTTTTTCAACCCCCAAATAATTGGAGATCGAGCGGATCTTCACAAGCTTTTTAGATACTTCTTCTGCGTTTTGAAATGGCTTGCTGATCTTAAAACCAGATTCATCTTCAATAAAATCTTCAATATGAAGGAGATTAGAATCATGCAGTGCTTCGATGGTTTCTTTTAAAACACTTTTATGCCCAACAATTATGGCTTTTGTCATCCTTTTGGGTCTACTCATGGACCGCCCTCTCAAACTCTTTTAACAGGTAATCAACTGCTTTGTCAACGTTAGCTTGAGCTTTTTGGGCCATGGCTAAAGCATCTTGTTCACCATCTTTAATAATCCGGTCTCTCTCAACCAGAACTTTTTCTTCACCGGATTTGAAAGAATCCTGTGCAGCTTTGTGTGAGTCAATTTCACTTTGTTTCAAGATTTCTCTAGCTTCAGCTCGAGCATCAGAGATACGTTTGTTCTTTGTTTCAATGGCTTCATCAATCATTTTTTTTGCATTCTCTTCTGCTTTTTTGATCTCAGATAAGATTTCATTTTTAGCCATGCGAATCTCCGTCTCTCAAATTTTAATATATAAATTAATAATTAAAAATCCCTACTCCAATGGAGGTAGTTAACAAATCCTTTGC
>DATMYS010000004.1:0-2685 GCA_035560835.1 Methanosarcina sp. | reverse complement strand
CTAACAATATAGTTGACATAAGAAAAAAAATATTCATAAAAGAAAAAAAATCAAACGTGTCGTTATGCCCAGAAACACATACTTTCGTCATACACCTGCGTTCATACTGCTCTTCCTGGCACAGAAATCAGCATATGGAGCCCTTTTATTCAAGAGACTTGACAAAGAAATGCCTTTCAATCTAATAGACACTCCTGCACTCTACAGGGCACTTAACGATCTGGAAAAAGAGGGAGCAGTTGAAGCGTACTGGGACACTTCCGAACCAGGCCCAGCAAAAAAATGGTACAAGATTACGCAAAAAGGCATAGAAAAGCTGAGTGAGCTCAAGCAGGATATTGAAAGGAGAAAAAAGGACCTGGATTTTTTCCTGGAAGCTTACGAGAGGTTACAAAACTGAAATCCTAGAATTCCTGAAAATCTAGACTGGAGGGGATTCTCCTGAACAGTATATATCTTTATATTCTAGCTTTTATCTTCCTTACTGTTTCTTACATAAAGGATAAGAAAAAGACAAGGATTGCTCTCCTTAAAGCCTGGAAATCTTTTTCAGGCCTTCTCCCGGAAATCCTCTCAGTTATGATGTTTGCGGGTATTACTCTGGCGATCTTAAGTCCAGAAACCGTCTCAAAGCTTATAGGTTCACAGTCCGGCTTCTTCGGGGTAGTCCTCTCGTTGACAGCAGGATCCATCACATTGATTCCGGGTTTTGTTGCTTTTCCGCTTGGAGCTGCCCTTCTTGATGCCGGGGCAGGATACGCACAGATTGCAGCCTTTGTTTCTTCACTTATGGCTGTAGGAGTTGTGACCTTACCTCTCGAGATCAAATATTTCAGCAAACGTATAGCAATTCTGAGAAATGCATCTGCACTGGTGGTATCCTTAGCTTTCACAATGGCTACCTGGAGGTTGATGTAATAATGAGTACTAAAGTGAGTGCTGAAAATGTGAATACCAACTTCGGAAATCCGAATACAAAACCCACAAATTCCAGCATGAATTCAGGGAGTCTAACTGCCAGATCAGAAAGTAAGAGTTTAAAAACGAGAACATCTGCTATAGTAAAAAGGTTTCGGTTTGTTATAGTCTTTGCTTTTGTTATAATAGCTCTATACTTTACGGATACGGCTGAGGGTATAAAGGCCTTCAATATATCTTTATCAAATACAAAGGAAATGCTCGGCCTGATTCCTCCTGTTTTCGTCCTCATGGGCTTGCTGGATGCCTGGGTTCCTAAAGAGACCTTCATCAGGTATATGGGGGAAGCATCGGGCCTTAAAGGAGTACTTACAGTTCTACTTCTGGGATCTGCTGCCGCCGGTCCCCTTTATATCGCTTTTCCCATTGCAATGCTCCTTATAAAGAAAAAGGCAAAACTGGCGTATGTGTTTTTCTTCTTGGGAGTATGGTCTACTACAAAAATCCCACTTTTATTGTATGAGATTTCATATATGGGAGCCAGGTTCACGGCAATCCAGATAGCGGTATGCATTCCGCTGTTTCTTCTCTTCTCCCTAATAATCGAAAAAACCATATCCACAGAAGAAAGGGAATATCTTAGAAGGAAAGCCGAATCTGAGTTTTCCTGAGTAACTAATATTTTTCATATCGATTTAGACCATACCTATTATCGCATCTCAAAAATCATAGATCAAGATTGGATTCCATAAAATTGATATCACTTTCGAGATCTTTGAGTAAACGGAGACTGTATAATTCCGTCTTAAAGAAGTTCAATTATCATATTCTTGAGCCTATCCCGAAACTCAAAATCTGAGTTTTGAATCTCGCATTTAGAACAGTCAATCGAATATACGATCGTGGAAAATGATAGTGAAGACTCCTGATGATTAGGAATAGAATAGGTTTTGGGATAGGCTCCTTATTTTCAGATGTTTTACTTCCTAACCTTGGTTTCCAAATGTTAAGATATGCATAGTGCTGAAAATATGCGTGGTCGATGAATCACGATTTTGAAAATTTGCCACTAAGTAATGTACTTAAATTTAAACGCATACTCCGATATCAGGAGACTTTTATGCCCTTAAAAATGCGAAGCTTAGGTCCTAAAACGCAATAATTAATTGCTGTGCTGTTTCGTATCGTAAAAAAGTTTTGTGAACTTTACTTACCTGCAACAATAGCTTGGCGTAATATATTCATTTCTCAACAAAAATAAATATTCCTTAAATAACTTAAACATATGAGCCCACTCATCTTTTGAGCCCTTGCACAAACCCCAATAGGACTCAAAAAACTTTCACCCAACTCAGGTAGAATTTCAAGTCCTCCCAGAATTAGGGACATTTGAGTAACCCTCGCTAATCGCTTTTTGGGATAGCTTTTGCAATAAGGCTTAGTATGGGCAGCTAATGTCCTGCTGTATGTAAATTATGCTTAAATCATTAAGGCTTATGATATCGATTTTTCAGTGTAATCAGAGCGCTATGAATTAAATGTAATCCTGAAGACATAGTGTAAGGGCAAAGTGAGTAGAATTTTAGTATTTGGAAGATCCCAGAAAATAAAATGCAACATTCTTTGTGAAGATGATAGCATTCCTTTTCTAAAAATAGTGCAGATCTATTCCTTTAGTAGAATAATAGATCTTAATAGCTCAGGTATACGAAAAAAAACTTCACATGTGTGACATGATTGGATATAAAGAACACAAGGGAGATATTG
>DATMYS010000003.1:0-5002 GCA_035560835.1 Methanosarcina sp. | reverse complement strand
ACTATAAAATGTCAAAGATGCTTGTGTATTATGTTGTGAAGATCTACGGTCTCATTTGTGATATCATCTGCATTGTCTGTACATCTAAAGGACGAAATATAAAAATAAAGGGAGAAATATGAAAACAAAAGTGTAGGAACGGCTGCTCTCGGGTTCCTGATAATTGTCACTGGCGTATTCCTGCTAACTAATCCGCTTGTCGGGGTCATTGTCCAGCAACTGTTGCGCCGATTGATCAAAACCGTTGCGCTGATTGATCAAAACCGTTGCGCCGGTTTATCACGCCGATAGGGTTTGGGGATAAGTCTCTCATCAAACTCTAACGTCGCTATGGGGTTTTCTCTCAAGCCTTTTCTTAAAAGGCTTGCTTTCAAGCTTCCATTTTGTTTAATTAGTTTCCGCTTTGTTTAAATAATTTGAATATATTAACAGTTTATATGCGTAAAGTGACAGTTGTAACCACAGGACTGATCCTTTTATCTTTTATAATTTGAATTTATTTTTGCCCGCTTGTGCCTGAAATTATGGCAACTCACTGGAATTCCCAGGGAGAAGTAAATGGCTATATGTCGAAGTTATGGGGACTTTTTTTCATGCCGTTACTGATCACCGGACTTGCGGTATTTTACCTGGCAATTCCCAGAATCGACCCTATGAGGGTAAATCTAGTAAAATTCGGAAAGTATCATGACGGGTTTGTAATTTTTTTGATTTTCTTCTTACTTGCCGCTCATCTCCAGATATTGCTCTGGAACACAGGTATCCAAATTAGCCCGAATGCCGTGCTTCCTGCATGCATAGGGATTCTGTTTTACTACATAGGAATTCTTATGGAACATGCGGAGATAAATTGGTTCATCGGCATAAGGACTCCCTGGACTCTCAGCAGCGATATGATCTGGAAGAAAACTAACCGGCTTGGAGGAAAGTTGTTCAGGATTGCGGGAATAGTTACTTTGCTCGGAGCCTTTTTTCCTGGGTTTGAATTCTATTTCATTCTCGGGCCTGCACTTCTTATTGCGGGATTCACGGCTGTTTACTCATATCTGGAATATCAAAAAGAACTAAAAGAAAACGAATCTAAAATTAAAACTTAAAAAAGAAAATTACAGTAATTCCTGTAATTCCGGGTTCTGAATTTCCCGTTTAGTCGGTTCCTTGATTTCTATTTTATCAGCACTTTTATCTAGCATGTTTTCGTTTGTTTTATTGATTCTTATGACTGAGGATATAATAAAAGACACCAGCAGAAAAATTGAGAATGGGGATACTATCTCAGTTAATTATGTAGGAAAACTTGAAGATGGCACAGTTTTCGACACTTCCTTAAAGGAAGTTGCTATCGAGGCAGAGAAATACAATCAAATGAGAAATTACGAACCTCTTACATTCACAGTCGGCGCAGGCCAGATGATAAAAGGGTTTGATGAGGGTGTTGTCGGAATGCAAGTGGGGGAAGAAAAAACCCTTACAATCCCATCTGAAGAAGCATATGGAGAATACAGGCAAGAATTAGTAAGAGAGATCCCGGTTGATGTTGTTAATTTTACTCCGGAAGTTGGAATGAGGCTGGCCACGGACAGCGGTCTGACAGGCACTATCACAAACGTAAATGAAAACAACTTTATTGTAGACTTCAACCATGAGCTTGCAGGAAAGACCCTTATTTTCTCGGTCAGAATAGTTTCTGTGGAGGAACAAAAGGGATGAAGACCAGGAAAGAAGCAATTTTTTTTATAGCGGTACTGCTCCTGATAAGCACAATTCTTGGCAGCGGATGCACGGATAACGGGAGCGAAGGAGGAGACAGCAGAGAAGTAAAATCCGGAGATACGGTCAAGGTCGATTATACCGGGAAGCTTGAAAATGGTACGGTTTTTGACACTTCAAAAGAAGACGTTGCAAAGCAGGCTGGCATATACGTTGACGGAAGGGAATATGCCCCTCTAACTTTTGTCGTCGGCTCGGGACAGGTAATCCAGGGTTTTGACGAAGGCGTAATCGGAATGAAAGTAGGGGAAGAAAAGACCCTGACGATTCCTCCAGAAAAAGCTTATGGGGAATATGAAAAAGCCAGAATCCTGGATGTCCCAATTGAAGAATTAAATCTATCAAATCGATCCGAAATTCCTGAAGCAGGACAAACCTTGAGAGATACGTACGGTAACCAGTACAAAGTAATAGCTGTAAACGATACGCATATCACTCTTGATGCCAATCACGAGCTTGCAGGAAAGACCTTGATTTTTGATATAAAACTCATCTCAATAGAATAAATTTAAGTTACTGAAGAGCAAATTGAGAATTATAGTACTTCTTCAAAATGTGCATCCTTTCGATATCCGGGTAGATTTTTAGATGACGTGGATACTGAAAGGAAAATGCACAGGAGAAAGGGATAATGGAAAACTCTCATACTGTGAAAAAAGGAGATTACCTTCTTATTGATTATACTGGAAAATTTGAAGATGGAACTGTCTTTGATACCACCTTGAAGGAAAAAGCTCTTGAAGAAGGGATATATGACGAAGAAAAAGGGTACAGGCCTTTGTTTTTCAGAGCGGACACGTGCCAGGTAATAAAAGGCATCGACAGGGGGGTGCTTGGAATGAAAGAGGGCGAAGAAAAAACCCTCATAATCCCGCCTGAAGACGCCTACGGAGAATATAAAAATTACCTTGTCCAGAAGATTCCCCTCGCAAGGCTTGAACTCCAGAATCCTCCTGAGCCGGGAACAAAAATCAAAACACCCGCTGAGAGTGAGGTTAAAGTGCTCAATTCCACGGAAACTTATGCTATTCTGGACTTTAACCATGAACTTGCAGGCAAAACTCTGGTCCTTGAAATAAAACTGGTCTCAATTATAAATTGATTCCAGTCCCGCAAAAGCAGGAGGTGAAGTATGGAAAAAGAAGAAAAAGTCATGGTGCTGCTGCTGTTTATGACATTAACTTCTCTTATAACAGCTTATCTCTGCTTTGGACCGGAACTTACAGCTTCTGGACAGGAGACAGGAAAAGAAGCCAAGCCGTATACCCGGGAATCAGGGGAAGGGGAGAGAGTACTCCTTGAAGCCCAAGTTTTGAGCAAGCGGTTAACCTATGCAGGCGGACACTTGCTTTTACAGGTAGACTGCAACTCCGAAGTACTGAGCGTCTTTATTCCAAAAACCGCAGGCGCTGAAGCCCTGAATAATTCCATCCGGGAAGGGGATTTCATCAGTGTAACCGGTACCATTTCGGAGTATGAAGGAAAAAGGGAAATTAAGGTGGAAAGAAAAGAAGATATTCTTCTGAGTGATCATCATTAATTTGAGTAGTAGTGATCACCATTAATTTGAGTAATAGTGATCATCATTAATCTGAGTGATCCCTATTATCTTATTTATCGTCATTAATTGAATAACCATCATCAATAACCTTTAGATAACGACAACAGAATCGTTAACAATATATTCATATAAGAACATCTGGGAAAAATATGAAAGCGTGTATCATGTGCGGAGGTGCAGGGACAAGGCTCAGGCCGCTAACTTTCAAGCACCCTAAACCCAGCATACCGATTCTTAATAAGCCGTCAGTTCTGCATCTGATAGAGCATCTTTCAAGGGAAGGGTTCAATGAAATAGTCATGACCCTTGGGTACATGGGAGAGCGCATAGAAGAGCAGCTCGGAGACGGGCACATGTTTGGGGTACATATCGATTATGTATATGAGAAAGAAAAGCTCGGAACTGCAGGCGGCGTTAAAAACGCTGAAGAGTACCTGAAAGACGAGCCATTTATCGTGCTTGGGGGAGATCACGTCCTTAACCTAGACCTGAGAGAGATGTACCGCTTCCATGAAGCAAATGATGCCCCAATAACCATTGGGCTTCTTTCGATTGACGACCCTAGAGAATTCGGAATTGCGGACATGGACATTAACAACCGGATCCACCGCTTCCTGGAAAAACCGAAAGCAGGCCAGATATTCAGCAACCTCGCAAGCACAGGCATTTATATTTGCAGCCCTTCGATATTTGAATGGGTCCCTGAAGGTAAAAAATACGACTTTGCAAAAGACCTTTTCCCCTTCATGCTTGCAGCCGACAAAAAAATTAACGGTGTACTTGTGCGGGGGAAATGGACTGATGTTGGAAGTTCGGCAGCTTACAGGCAGGCACAGCGCTGGATGCTCGATGCCCTTCCTGGGACAACAATCGAAGGGAATTTCACAACCCGGAACGCAAGAATAAAAGGTCCACTGTCCATAGGAAACAATGTATGCATAGGTTCGAATTCTTCCCTTGTAGGGCCAATAGTAATAGGGGAAAACACAACTATAGGCGATAACGTCCTTATCGGGCCTTACAGCGTGATAGGCTCAAACTGTACTATAGAGGATAATGCAAAGATCCTTTCATCTTATCTTTTTAATAATGTGTCCATCGGAAAGGAATCCAATATCTCAGGCGGGGTGGTGGCAGACGAAACACTCATCGGAGAACACTGCTTCCTTGAAAATGGAACCGTTATCGGGCATAAAGTACTGATCGGAAATAACTCAACAATACATTCCGGAGTTAAGATCTGGCCCGAAGCCGTTATAGATAAAGACTCAAGCATACAGGAAAACGTAATCAATCCCGATTATGACACTGCACATGAAGGCTCCTAAAAATGTTTATAGCAACCGTTGATCCGCAACCGTTGGGCCGGTTGATCAAAACCGTTGCGCTGGTTTATCACGCCGATAGGGTTTGGGTAATAAGACTATCAAACCCTAACGTTGCCACGGGTTTTCGGTCAAGCCTTTTTTTAAAAGGCTTGTGGGCAAGCTCTTTTTAAAAAGGATTGTGACAGTGCCGTTACGACGTTTTTGATCAAACTTTTTTTGAAAAAGTTTGCGGGCAAGCAGTTTTTTTGAAAAAGTTTGCGACCTGGGAATTAACCCAGGTAACCCTGCTGCTGTACTATAGATTTTTGCCCTGTTTATACTATATATGTGAGAAGATTTTATC
>DATMYS010000002.1:0-15260 GCA_035560835.1 Methanosarcina sp. | reverse complement strand
ATATTGATAATTATTATACTATTAAACCGGAGAATAAAATTAGCAATCAATAGATATAAGGGTATCTCTCACTGGTTAAGGAGTTTGTGTGGCTTGGAATTGCTTTTTGCGGATTAATTATTCTTTAATATTCTTTAATATTTATAAAAATATCTCTCTTATGAACTGACAAATTGAAAAATATCGTAGACACTTAGCAGTAACGCGGAAAAATATATTTAATTTCCTTTATTCTCTCTTCTTCTCCCTCTACTTCCTCTGGAAATTCTTTACTTTTCAGGGCTTCAGCCTGTGCAACTTCAGGGTGCTGTCTTAGAAATTCTATTGAATATTCAGTAGTTTCTTTTGATGATGTTTGAAAGGTCTCATCGATTTCTTCTTTACTAAACTGCCCGTGATAAAGAAGAAGCTGAGTTACTTTTTGCCTGGTGGCTTGAGGTCCGTTCTCATAGTCCAGGGAGTAGTACAGCTTACTTATGATAACTCTTAAACTCCAATTTCTGCTTCTTTCGTTGTCCTTTAACTCGAAAGGGTTTCTTTCCTTTATTTTTTCTATAATTTCGTTCAGGTCATACTGGCTCATATTTAACACCCTTATGAAAACTAATTTACAAGCAGATAAAAGCTCTTAAAAGCTCTTAACTTTGCTCGGGAGAAAAGTACCATTGGTAACTAAACAAGATCGAAAATAAATTAAGAGTCTATCCGAAAAGTAAAATAACTACATCTTAGGGTAATGTTGAATAAGTGGCACGAAAAAACGTACACGACTACGAGATCTCTGACGAATTTTGGAATAAAATCAAACCATTATTACTTCTCCCTAAACCCAAAAAGAATCCTGGAAGATCTAGAAAGGATGATAAGAGAATACTGACTGGTATTTTCTATCTCCTTCGTACTGGTTTTCAATGGAAAGCTTTACCACGATTTTATGGAGCTCCAAGCACTGTCCATGATCGATTTCAGGAGTGGCAAAGATCTGGATTCTTTGAAAACTGTGGCAAGCTGGTCTACTGGAGTACGACAATAAAAACGGATTAGAGTGGGAGTGGCAAGCAATTGACAGCGCTATGACAAAAGCACCATTAGGTGGATCAGGAACCGGAGCTAATCCAACTGATCGTGGAAATAAAGGGACAAAAAGGAGTATTTTAACAGATGGTAAAGGTATACTACTTTCAGTAACTGTTGATGGAGCAAATCGTCACGATAAGAAGCTTGTAAAAAGGACATTAGATGCCATTATTTTTGAAAGACCGTCTACAGATGAGGGAACTCAGAATATCTGTATGGATAAAGGATATGATTTTCCTGATATCAGAGAATTGGTTAAAGAATATGGTTATACTGCCCATACCAAAAGCCGTGGAGAGAAAAACATAAGAATAGAGATACCAGGTTTTAGGGCAAGAAGATGGGTTGTAGAAATAACACATTCCTGGATAAACAGATTCAGAAGACTGCTTATAAGATGGAAAAAGAAAATTGAGAATTACCTTGCTATGCTACATTTAGCATGTGCATGGATAACATTTGACATGAAAGTACGTGAGGAAATCTTCCTCATGTGCTCTCACCTTCCTTTTTCCCATAATTGCGATTATTCCACTAATTATTTTGATACTTTCGTCAATAGAGAATATATCAGTTTCCACAATATTCCTCTTTTGAATTTCTCCCTTCTGATAACCTGTTTCATCTTCATACATCTCATCATTTGTTACAAGATACCATATTATTGTAGCAATTTTCCTTGCTTTGTAATGCAATAATTGCTTTTGCATGTCCAATTGACTTCTTTTTCCTGTTAAAAAAATCTTTTAACCTGCTATTTTTCTTTCTTGAGGCTGACTGAGCAATCTGCATTAAAATCCATCTAGCTTCTTTTGATTCTCTCTTTGTTATTCTACCGTTGTGGAATTTCTCTGCTGATTGATACACATTAGGAACTACACCAAGCTAGGAAGCAAGCTTATCTCCAGTAGGAAAATCCTTGAAATTGAATATTTCAGCAATAAGAGTTGCCTCACCAATTTCTCCAATACCTGGAACTGACATTAAAATTTCCATTTCACGCTTATGATTTTTATAAGCATGATTGAAAATTTCTTTTTCTAAAGCTTCAATCTCATTATCAAGACTCTTATGAGTTTCAGACAGATTTGAAGCCTTAATGCAGCATTTTGAGATATTTCTCTATCAAAGATTTCTCTTATCTGATCACTTTTTTTACGAACATTTGGAGAAAGACTTGCGATAATCTGGTCAACAGTCTTACCTGAAGAGATTCTTGATAAGATCATTCTACCATTCTTGCTAAAAATGTCCTTGCCAAAAATGTCTGTCAGTACATTCTTCAGGTTTAACATTTCAGATGCGAGAATTGAGTGAGCTTCATTTTTTAGATCTGTTCTTTTTTGTACAAGTGTTAACCGAAGTCGAACATATGATCTAAAATCTCTGTGATCCTTTGGGAAACTCTTGATGGCTGAATCATATTATTCAATGCAAGTTATGCACTGACTTCTGAGTCTAGCTTATCTGTTTTTTTTATGTGTAAATACCTTCATATCTCGCGCATTTCCAACTATCACAGGTAGATGCTTTACTAATGAATCATGAATTGGAACCCAAAAGTCGCTTGTTGACTCACATGCAACAACATCACATTTTTCTGATATTACCCAATTTTTAAGGGCTAAAATTCCCTCATCATCTCTGTTGAAACGCTGCTGTTGTTTTTCACCAGATATACTGAGAATTGTAGCAATGAAAAAGAGTTTGTGAATGTCTAAACCACAAGCTTTGTTTATGACTTCAATCAAATAATATCACCCAATTTATTTGGGCAGTGGAATTGCCTCAAAGGCCAATTTAGCATCCGTGATCAAAGTCACAGTTGAGCCTTCGGTGACAATTCACTGGTTAGTTTAGGGACGGCTTTAAAAAACCAAAATTAGGACAACCTTACTGCCCAAGGTAATGAGGGCTTAATAGTCAAAATAGGATAAAGTAGAGTACTTTCATTTCTTTGTGCCTGTTATTCGAAGAATATCATGTCCGTTTAGGATAAGAAGTACTGATTTTCAACTCGCTCAGGGACTGATTTTCCCTAATTTCTTTTGGGTCACACAGCAACCATTTTAAAAAGGCTTGACCGAAAACCCAGCGACGTGACGGCGTGATCAACTGGCGCAACTGTTGTGGCACAAACCTTTTCAAAAAAGGTTTGATCGAAAACCCAGCGACGTGACGGCGTGATCAACCGGCGCAACTGTTGCGGCACAATCCGGTCATTGGTCGAGTTTTTTGAAAACTTCTTTAAGTCTGGAGTAAGGGTAGGTGTTCACAACGTCTTCTTTTTCAAGCCAGCCTCTCCGCGCCTGCCCGAGGCCGTATCGCATGAGAGCAAGACCATTAGTAGAATGACTGTCGGTGGATATACAGAATTTAAGGCCAAAGTTCTTCGCACGCAGGATAAGCTCATCATTAAGGTCAAGCCTTGAAGGCTGGCTGTTAATCTCAATCACTTTTTCGTTTGCAGCGGCAGCTTCAAAAACCTTTTCAAAATTGGCGGCATAAGCCTCTCTTTTTCCAAACAGCCTGCCTGAAGGATGGGCAAGGATATCAAGATACCTGTTCTCCAGAGCAGTGACAATTCTTTCGGTCATCTTTCTTTCAGGTAATGCAAAACCGGAATGTATGGCTCCTACCACAACATCGAGTTCTTTGAGAATTTCATTCGGATAGTCCAGGCTTCCATTTCTCAGGATATCAACTTCCGATCCTTTGAGAATTTTTATCCTGAATTGTTTTGAGAGTTCGTCAATTTCTTCCCACTGGGCTTTTAATTTCTCGATTTCCAGGCCGTTTGCAACTTTCTGGGAACGGGAATGATCCGTTACTGCAATATATTCATAACCAAAACTTTCTGCTTTTTCGATCATGGTTTTAAGGCTGTCTTTTCCTTCGCTGTATTCTGTATGCATATGGAGATCTCCTCTGAGATCACCTGCTTCTACCAGTTTGGGCAGGGTATTTTGTGCAGCGGCTTTAATTTCTCCCCGGTTTTCCCGAAGTTCAGGTGGGATATAGGCAAGGCCAAGTTTTTCATAAATCTCTTCTTCGCTGCTGCCTGCAATCTGTTTCCCGGATTCTTTTAAATACAGCCCGTATTCCGAAAGTTTGTAACCGTTTTTGATGGCAACATTTCTAAGTTCTATGTTGTGCTCCTTTGAGCCCGTAAAATACTGAAGAGCTGCTCCGTAACTTTCAGGTGGGACTACTCTCAGGTCGATAGCTGTCTCTTCTCTCAGAATTACGCTGCTTTTTGTGCTGCCTTTTAAGATCACCTGTTCAACGTCCGGAAGAGAGACAAAACAATCCATTACTTTCAAAGCCTCTTCTTTCTCGGCTTCTGCCAGAATGTCGATATCCCCGATTGTTTCTTTCAACCTGCGAAGCGAGCCTGTGTAAATTATTTTCGAGAGGTCGACTTTAGAGGTTTTGCTCTCACACTGGGCTTTTAAAGCTGATATAACCTCATCTGCGAGTGGAAGCGCTTTTCCGAGAGCTATCCGGGCATGACTTTTCTCATACTGCTCAATCGCCCTTGCTAGATTTTCTTCACTTTTTTCTCCGAATCCTTCGAGTCTTTTCAGCCTGTGTGTAATGATGGCATTTTTAAGATCTGAAAGTGTCCTCACCCCAAGGGCATCGGCAAGCTTTTTTATTTTCTTTGCCCCAAGCCCTCGAATTTCCATCAGTTCTGCAGTGCCTGAAGGGGCTTTTTCTTTAAGCTTCTCAAATTTTTCAACCTTGCCTGTTTCCAGATACTCGGAAATGTGGTCGGCAATTGACTCCCCGATGCCTGGGATTTCGGTCAGCCCGGCTTTTCCTTTTCTGGCATAAATTTTTTCGATGTCCTCCCCAAGGTTTTCTATCATCTGAGCGGCTTTCCGATAAGCCCGTGGCTTCCACTCAACCTGCTGGTATTCAAGAATATCAGCAGCCTCATAAAATAACTCTGCAACCTCGCGATTTCTCAATTGCTTCCCCCCTGCCCCTTGTATTTTCTTTCCCAATTTCTTCTTTTACTACTTTCTCCTTTCTTTCCTTCCCACATAAATCATCTTCAAATACTTTTTCTTCCTTCAATAAGTCTTCAAATACCTTTTCCTTCTTTTAAATTCTTTACTTCTTTAACTGTGGTGATATCATAAGCTCCTTTATCATATCTTATGTGTAAAAAACGAGGAAAACGCAGAGCAAGCCCGGTCTCTCCTTCTCTCTGTCCGGCAGTATGGCTCGGACTTTCCGTGATTTCCGAACCAAGGACTTCAATCACCAAAGAAGGCTCTACTAAGATATCCGGAAGCATTCTATTTTTTATGAATACATTCTTAGGGACTTCAGCAACAATATGCCCTGAAAGCAGGTTGTCGATCTCTTTCGCGTCCGCTTCCGTGAACCCTGTCCCTACTTTTGTAAAAGTTTCAAAACGCTGTTTCTCCTCATAAAGAACTGCACCGAGAAGTGCCCCAAATGACCCTTTCCTTTTTCCTCGCCCGTAATATTTTCCTACAATTACAAGGTCAAAGGTCTCTCTCATTCCTCCGTCATATTCTTCTTTCCATTTGAGCCAGAGCCAGCTTCTTTTTCCGGCTTCGTAAACCGAGTTACTGACCATAGATTTGATTATAATTCCTTCAAGCTTTTTTTCCAGAGCCTCGTTGAAAAAGTCCTCGATTTCTTCAAGGCTATCCGTAACAATTCTTCTAGCTAGGCGAAGAATCTCCGATTCCTTTACATGTTCCTCAAGGAGAGCTCGTCTTTCCGGGTAAGTTTTCTTAAGGAGTGAATTTTCTTCCAGGTACAGGATATCGAAAAAGAATACGGTAACAGGGCAGATTTCAGTATATTTTTGAACCTCATACTTTCTGCGCCTCTTCATCAGTCTCTGGAATGAAGAAAATCCTTCAGTTGAGTCTTCTTCTTTCCTGCCTTCAACGTATGCGATGATTTCTCCATCAAGCACGATTTTCTCCGCGAGAATGCCTTTTCTGACCGCTTCCAAAATATCGGGATATTGGGCAGTTATATCTTCAAGCCTTCGTGAAAAAGCTTTAACCTCTTCTCCATTTTTATGGATTTGAATTCTCTCTCCATCATATTTTTCTCCGGCTGCTTTTTTTCCGGGGATTCTTTCTTCAAGCTCTTCAAAAGTTTCCACACGCTGCGCAAGCATTGACCTGACAGGCCGGCCCAATTTTATAGAGAAGCGACCAAGAGCTTTCGGATCATGTTCTGCAAGGGATTCTGCAAGCTCTCCGATGTCAGTACAGACGCTATAGCTTTCTTTGATCTTGACAGCATATTTTTTGTCCCCTTTAAAAGCAATAGAAAATGCCTCAAGCAAAAACTGGTCCCCAAACCCAAGCCTGAGTTTCCCGAGTACAATCCTGACTATGTATTTTCCTTCTTTGGGGCTGGCTCGCTGCAGGATATTGGAAAACAGCCCGATTTTTTCTTCCTGGCTTCCTTTTCCTGAGGCTTCTTTTATCTCTTTTAGCCTTCCGAACACTTCGTCAATTGCCAGCGACTTTCCTTCTTCCCTGCTTAATTCAAATGCCACGTCCCCAAGGTCCCCTGTCCTTGAATATCTTTTTTTAACCTCCTCTTCAGAAATTCCATATGCTCTGGCAATAGCTTTTAAAGCTAGCTTATCCCCTACTCCCAGTACCGTGTTCTCAAAGGCAGGCCCTATGCTCCCGAGAAAAAGGTATGCAGTGTCCTTTACTTCCTTTACTTCCAGCCCCTAAAAAAAATTCGCAATTTTCCTGACGATTTCCTTATGGGATGTTATTTTTTCAAGTTCCTCAAAAAGCTCCGCAAGTTCTATGAATCGAGCCATTACCCGCTCTCCAAAAAACGCTTTGAAATTTTTCTCTATACTATTATTCCATTCGCAGGTCTTTATCGCTTTGCACCCTAAAATTTCAGAAATAGAGTTTTTCCTCTTTTCCCAATAAAACAGCTATCCCTGCCTTCCTTATTCTTTACCGAAACCTTTAATATCTAAAAGATGCATGAAAAGAATACGTATCACTTCCATATATCCTCATGCGACTGTGGTTTAGTGGCTATGACCTGAGCTTCCCAAGCTTAGAACCCGGGTTCGAATCCCGGCAGTCGCATTAAAAAGGAATTCAAATTGGGTCTCTTTTATACTAAAAACCTTATTTTAAACTTAGATTCGGTTTTAAACTTTAATTTGGTTTTATACCGTATTCATCATTATGAGCCTATCCCGAAACTAGTATTATCTCGAAATTATACATTGAGTTCATCCCAAAACCAATTTTTATCTTCATATCAATCAAAGTTTAAAACCTAAGTTCCGCATTTTTAGGCGCATAAACGTCTCTTGATATCGGAGTATGCGCTTAAGCTTAAGCACATAAATTATAAGTTCCAATTTCAAAACCACAATCTACTGACTTCGTATGTTTGCGGAATTAGGTGTATGCGCTTAAAATTTGGGAACTCAGGTTAAAAGTCATTTTCGTGATAGGAAACTCATTGGTCGTTCGGAATTTGAAAACTCATAGATTTTTTTGAGGTTTAGGATAGGCTCTTATCATAATTAGTGCCTCAATCCTAGAAATCAAAATTAAGTTTAAGTCAGGCTTTGAAATCAACATTGGTCAATGAGTTTTTCTCTAAAAAAATCAAAAGTGGACACGGGCAAACATGAATTGATTCGATCTGTGTTCATATATATTTGTCCGTGTTTTATTGAGTAGATATTGAATGATACACTGGGATGTTTATTTGTGCTCTACAAGAGGTAAATAATCCGAATAGTTGCTGTGTGTTATATTCTTATACGCGGAGTCAGCAATACCATCCCCGTCTTTGTCTACTGCAGTTTGGGAAAATCCGGTGCCATCAGGTTTTCCCCAGAAGTTACCCGCTATATATGATCCACCTACAATGTTAGTACCTGCAGTTTTCGTAGTGTTATAAGAATTTCCTTCTCCGTTTTTGATGGTCATATTGGTGTTGTTGAAGTAGTTGTTGTAAATAAGGTTACTATCGCTTCTAGGGCAGATATAAAAGCCGTAAACACTATTATTTTGAACAATGTTGCCTGAGAGTGTATTGCCGTCAGAGTTGCCAAAATGGATTCCTCTGCTATTATCAGAAGCCGTATTTCCTGAGAGGATATTGTCTTCAGAACTTTGAATAGCAATCCCGTACTCTTCATTATTCGTAACTATATTGTTTGAGACTGTGTTTCCTCTGGAATACAAGACATAAATTCCAAGCCCGTTATTCAAAAATTTGTTGTTATCAATAGTACAGTTCCTGCATGAAGACAGATAGATTCCTGAGTGGATGGGGTCTGTAGCTCCAATGATCTTAAGCCCACTAATTGTTATATTATTTGCTTTCAGTAGGAGCACATTGGCATTTGGATTTCCGGCTTGAACTATTGTATCATCAGAGTTTCCGGATTCTGATCTGATTGTGAGATTATCTTTAGTTATTTTGATATTTTCGGTATAGGTCCCGGGGCTTACGATAATTACATCGCCTGAGGTTGAATTATTTACAGCGTTTTGAATTGAATTTCCTGGCTGGACTAAAATCTCAGCCGCAGCTCCGATACCTGATATTAGTGTTAAAATAAAAACAACTGCTAATAAAGTGGTCAATTTGCTTATTTTAATGCCTCCATTTATTTAGGAAAGTTCTGGTGGAACTTTTAGTGTGAATATTTACGCCCGAACACCATGTCAATTCACATATGTAAACATGTTGTCTTAATCAAAAAAAATTGCTATTTATTATAAATTCTTTAATTTAATTTTCAAAACCAAGTATCTAATGCAAAAATTAAAAAAATGACTGGATTTTTAACCAGAATCTCTTTCCTTTTACATCTTAAAGTAGGGAAATGGATTCTCATTCTCAGGATGGATGTGGGCGAGTTTTAAAAAGATCGTGGCTTCGCCAGAGAAGTGTAACAAAAAATAGAGTTACGGGCTACGTGCCCAGGTCTAGACAACAATTTCCTAATTTTTTCTCAGGTTATTATGCCATCCTTACATGTGTTTGAGTTCTCAAAACTATAATTTTTTCCTGAGTATGCATCTCCTTTGGAATCGTGTTAATAGTGTCTCTGCTGATTTGTTGAGATACACTCTTCTGTACTTAAATGCAGGAAAGCTCATCAAGTGAAACCTTTTTCCTGTAGCCCATACCCTGGAATATTGCTACTAGATCTCCTTTATCGTCAGTTATATTTACAGTATATGTTGAAATTTTAGGGTTTATTGAGGTTTCTTTTGCCTCCGCTGTGAGAGTTTTGCCTGTTCCAGCTTTTACAAAAGAAATATTTGCATTGATAGCAACAACAACATTGCCGTACGCGTTTGACGCTGCAGCAAAGGTAATATCTGCAAGAGTAAATATTGCACCTCCCTGAACGGTTTTCAGGGCATTAAGATGCTTTTCCTCTATGTTCATAATGGCTTTTGCATATCCTGGAGAGACTTCTAAAAGTTCGATTCCCGAAATTGCAGCAAAATTGTCATTCTTTAAAAATTCTTTGATATTTTCCATGTAATAACTCCGTTTATTGTCAGTAAAATCGTGCTCTATTCTTCTTATTTTTAATTAAAGTTATTCTCCTGAATGTAAACTTACTCCTGAATCTTCCATTTTTCAGAGGTTAAATTCCTGCCGAACCCCTAATTTAACCATCCAAATCTTTTTGATAGCTAAAAATAATCTTTTCTTAGGTGGAATATGGTAGAAAATAATGCAGTATTCTGGAAGGCGGTTACTAGGAGGGCCGCACAGGTTCTTGGAGGTCTATTCTCTTTTATTGTGATATTTTTTCTTTCTTCTGGTCGGATCGACCTGCCCAGAGCATGTTTTTTCTTTGGCCTTTATTTTCTCTCGTTGCTCTTCAATATGGTTATTTTCATCAAGTTCAATCCTGAGGTCATAAGAATACGGAGTGAAATGAAATGGGGAGAAATGAAGTGGTGGGATAAGCTTTTTACAATGCTCTATATCGTGTTTCTTTTCTTGATGTTTATTGTTTGTGGGCTTGATGTGGGAAGGTTACATATTTCAAACACCGGGATGGAGTTTCTGGCGGTTGGCGTAGTCTTCTTCGTCATAGGCTGGGTTTTTGTAACGTGGGCAATGGTCGAAAATAAGTTTTTTGAAACTACAGTCCGCATCCAAAAGGAGAGAGATCATAGGGTTGTTATCACAGGACCTTATGCCTTCATTCGGCATCCTGGCTATGCCGGCATGATTCTGTTTTACGGTTGCGCTCCATTTATAATTGGCTCTCTTTACGGGCTGATTCCTGCACTTTTACTTGCTATTGCTTTTGTTTTCCGCACATACTTCGAAGACAGGATGCTCTACGAGGAACTTCCAGGATATAAGGAATATACGAAGAAGGTAAGGTACCGGCTTGTGCCGTTTATCTGGTGAGGGATGAACCTTAAAGAATCAAAATATGCAAAAATGCAGTAGAGAATTCAAAAAAAGTATCAAGCAAGATTTACTCGGAAGCAAAAACGAGATTACAGACAATTACAGACAATTTGACGTAAACATTAAATGCGATTTTTCGTTATTGTCTTTGGGTATGCTACTCGATATATATTATTACCCATGATAAGCTCATCCAGAATCACTTCTATTCTCAACTAGAATAGTTTCATAACTATTTTCAGGATCAGAAACTCGATAACTATTCAGAACATAAGATTCATAGAAACAGTTTTGATTTTTGGGGCGAGCTCTATAAATGTGTGACATATAATTACTTTTAAAATGCCCACTGATGCTTAAAACCAGACTGGTCTGTATAGTTAATAGAGATTAATTATTTATAAGCTGGCTGATTATTATTTAGCGGATTTATATTAAATAACATTTTATTTAATTAAAATATATATGATCGACCCGCTGGTCGAAGCTCGTATACGGGGGGTAAAGAATGAAACTGAAACTAATGATTCCTCTACTAGTACTGTGTCTAACCTTGTCTGTTATATCTGTACAAGCACAGACTGACACGGCCGAAAATATGAATAATGTGAATATGGTTATGGCCGGAAATACAGATGAAAGCATTACGTGTAACGTCACCGGAAATGCGGTCCTGGTCGGCATGGATAATATAAGCGGAAAAATGGAGAACATGACCGGAGCTATGGGTGAAACCAGGATTGGGAACATGACCCAAACTGAGAACATGACCATACCCATGACATTTAATGTGGTCGGAAAGGTAATCATAGTCAAAGACATGGGCAATATGACCGAAAAAGCGCTTATAATCGGCAAGATGGATAATATGCCCGGAAAAGTGGTTATGTTCGGGAAAATGAGTAAAATGGGCGAAATGGCCGGAAAAATGGAGAACATGACTGGAATGGCCGAAAACCTGCAGAACATGACTATAGTCACGGTTGGAAACATGACTGGAACCATGACATGCAATATGACCAGAAATATGGAAAACATGACCGAGATGGCCGGAAAAATGGAGAACATGACCGGAAGAATGGAAAACATGACTGTGCTCATGGCTGGAGATATGACTGGAACCACTAAATTTGATCTGACTGGAAAAATGATTATAATCAGAAACATGGGTACTATGACTGAAGTGGCTGGAAAAATGTGTAATATCTCCGGAATGGCTGGAAGAATGGAGAACATGACCGGAAGAATGGAGAACATGACCAGACCCATGATGTGTAACATGACCGGAAGTATGATTATACTTAAAGATATGGATAATATGGCCTCAATGGTCGAAAAAATGGATAATATGCCCGGAATGGTCGAAAAGAGTGAAATGGACGGAAGTACGGTTATACTCGAAGATATGGACACGATGGGGATGGCCAGAGAAATGGAAGACATGGCCAGAATGACCGGTAAAATGGACGTAACAGGAAAAAAGGTTATAATCCGAAATATGGATGATATGACTCAAATAATAACTAGAACCATTACATGCAACATTACTGGAAATACGACTATGATCAAGAACACGGAGAGCATGGCCGGAAAAATGGCATGAGATAACTATTCATCGTAAAATGTTCGTGTAACTTGTATAATGAAGCATGAATGAAGAAATGCATAAACTTATCAGTTTGATTAGAAAATTCGACTCCGGAAGTAGAGGCTGCAAATATAATGTTTACAGTTCTTTACTCCTTTATTTTTCTAGTTTATCATGCATTATCTAATCTACATGTCCGCCTGATATCCAAAATCAGCCTTCCAATCTATTTCTGCTCTTCCCGGATATTCTGGGTTAAACAAACTTCCGGGCTAAAATAGATTTATTAATAAGTCTAGGACTTAAGTACTTGATATCCAAAATCAAGCACAATAAACATTGTAGTTAGATATACGTTTTAGACAGTTAAAAATTTACTGTTATTTATTTTTCGCTTCAACCGCGTAAGTCCTAAAGTCTATAAATGCCCTAAGAAGACTTATTATATTTATCATTTTCTTTTAACAATGGAAGTGCACTAATCTTTATGTGATCATATACCTTGATGAGAGTAAACACATGGATAAAGAGCGATTAAAAGAAGAAAGAATGGAATTACTTTCCCAAAATTCTCTTTTTGATTTTCCTCTTATGCTACTGTCAGTTTTATGGCTGATTCTTATTATTGACTTAGAGACTATCCTAAAAGTGGTTACCTGCTATAACTTTTACAATATGCAATATGCAAAACCAGAGCGGATACCCTGATATTATATACCTATTGTGACTTTTCAGCATGAATTACTGACTTTTCGGCTAGGTTCCTAGTGTATGGTCTTTCCCCTGCCTTGCAAACATTAATCCTGCTGCTTACAACTTTGATAACTTTTCTCGGAGCAGCAGACGTGCACGATTTTGTACTTCTTTTTATCCTGATCCCAACCTTTTATCTATAAATGTAACTATCAAGATAGCTACCATTGCAAGTGCAAGAACCTTCATTATATTTAATCCAAAGTCCTCACCTCTCATAAATGCATGTATTGAGACAAGCAAAAAAGCAAGAGAACTAAGGTAGTGAACCTTTCTCCAGTTTTTGTATTTCTTCCTGTATATTGCAATTCAGGCAGCTAGAACTAACAGGTAAAAAGTCGGGCAACCTGCTAATGAAATATAAAGGTTTGTCGGAGAAATTGGCGAAAAAATTTGAATGCCCCGCCCCTCCAAAACAAAAGTCATCGGGTGAAAAAGGATTAACAGGATTCCATTCTAGCAAGATTATGATGGGTTTTTATAAAAGGTTGTCCTGAGATTTTTCTCATTTTAGCCATATACTCGGATGAGACTATTGCGAGGAACATCGAAAATATGCGAGTGTTCATAGTACGCAAAAACTTGATTTCAAATTTACAGCTAATTCGAAATACTTACCTTAAAAAGTTTTGAAATAAATCTATTCATTAAAAACATTCCTACTTACAAGAAAAACCGTAAAAATAAAATTCTCTGAAACACGCTGTAAATAACATATTATGGAATATATTCTTTTAATTAACAATCGTTCCTAATTTATATTTCTATATCTATTATATTCTTTGAGTATAATCTCCTGTTAGTACGTACTGTTTGTTGGGGTAACTTGGGATCATTTTTATCGGTACATTTTTTTTCAGCACGTAAAATGAAAATAAAATTTGCCAGTAAATATCTTCAGAAATAGCATCGATAACTAAGTGATAAAATACTATTCAGGTGCTGCATCTACCGACAAAAACGATTGAAATAACCAACAATTTAGTCGTATCAAATTGGAGGAGTGTGTACAAATGGGAATACTTAAGAAGACAATAAGCGTGTTAACGCTGGTCTTTTTCGTAGCATCGCTGACAGTTACGTCAGCCAGTGCAGGCTATTGGAAAGAGAAATGTGACTGTGACTGCCACAAAGAGAAATGCGGCTGTGACTGGGGAAACAAACATAAATGTGACTGTGACTGGGGGCACAAAAATAAATGCGACTGTGACTGCCACAAAAAGAAATGCGATGACTGCGACAACTTTGACTTCGAAGCCTTCTTCGGAGGTAGCTTCTTCGGAGACAGTTGCTTCTTCGGAAATGGTTGCTCCTTTGGAGAAGACGGCAACTGGTTTGGCGTCTGGTGAAATTACTAGACTGACACAATAATAAATGATGACCCGTTCGTAAAACTTTTTATCAGACTGCGGGGGCTATAAAGTCCTCAATTATTCAAATCTAGAATTTCTATAGGGGAATAATCTTAATAGAAATTACGCGTTTAAGCAGTAAAAGAGGCATGAGAACATACCTCTACCATATATTATGAATTAGACATTTTGAAGTCTCATGCGACTGGTTCTTTAGTTAAACTGCGTAGTCTCTTTCCCTGTAATGGATGGCAGTCATCGAAGTGGATTTACGAATGAGTCTCGTTTCATTTTTCTTAAATTTATAAATTTGAATAATCTATTCTCAATACCGCCAATACTTCTAGTTTTCTTCCTGTTTTTTCAATATATTTCAATTGAAAGTTGTTTAATTTCAAATGAAGTAACATCAAATGAGGTAACATCAAATGAAGTAACCTTATAAAATCACAACTACATATTCGCTCTGTGATCACTCTATATTCTTTCTGTAACTGAAAAGGCTTTTATGCCTAAAGCCGAAACCTGAAGTAGGAAAACCAATTTGAGTATTAAGTTTGGGGGTAATAGAATATGGGAAGAGATGCACCAACCGAAGAGAAGAGCTCTACAACACCTAGAGACAGAAATGTAACTTTTGAAAGAGGCATGGAGTTTGTAGTTCCTTATATAGAGGAAAATATTAACAGGTGTAGATGCCCGCAGTGTCCGGTTCAGGCTAATAGTCGATGTGCACAGAGTGAAGTTCAGAGTGCAAAACAGGAACTGGAAAATGCGCCTGTAGGTGAGGTTCCGGACCCCAAGAATGTTCCAGGGGTATATTGCTCGGAAGGTACGGCCACATGTCAGGACCTTGACTTTGACAGACAATGCATCTGCGATTCATGTGAAGTCTGGAAGGAATATGATCTCAAAGATGCGAACCCAAATAATCATTTTTGTCAGCACGGTAAAGCAACCTGATATTTACTTATCTCATGCGCGAAGCATAATTAATTTGTTTATCAGTATTTTATTGGCTCTTCTATTTAATTTTCACT
>DATMYS010000001.1:0-3105 GCA_035560835.1 Methanosarcina sp. | reverse complement strand
ATATTACTTTATTAATATGACCTTTCAGGCTTTAAATCCAGATCTTTCAAATCTTAATCGGAGAAAATCCAGGTAATCGGAGAAAATCCAGGCAATCGGAGAAATCCCGGTAAAATAATCTGGACCACTAGATTCGGTCTTCCAGCCAGGATTTTAACTTTCGAATTATCGTTAATTTGTAAATCTCATTAAACTTTGACTGCCATTAATAAAAACAGCTAATTTATGATTGCTATGACAAATGCACCAAGGCTTATTGCATGGGAACTGACTTCAAGGTGCAACCTGAACTGCGTACACTGCAGGGGAGCCTCCACTTCCTCAGTTCCGACAGGCGAACTTACAACTGATGAAGCTAAACATTTCATCGATGAAGTTTCAGGGCTTGGAAAACCCATTCTCATCCTTAGCGGAGGCGAGCCTCTTACCAGGCCTGACGTTTTTGAAATCGCACATTACGGCACTGATGCCGGGCTACGGGTTGTGCTTGCAACAAACGGGACTCTTCTTACTCCTGAAATTGTTGAGAAATTAAAAGGTGCAGGCGTCCAGCGGCTCAGCATCAGTATTGACGGAGCAACTGCAGAGATACATGACAATTTCAGGGGTATGCCAGGGGCTTTTGAAAGAACGCTTGCAGGAATTGAAGTCCTCAGGAAAGCGAAGTTTCCTTTTCAGATCAATACTACGGTCTCAAAGCGTAACCTTGAGGAAATCCATAAAACTTTTGAGCTTGCAAAAGAGCTTGGAGCAGTTGCATATCATGTATTTTTCCTTGTGCCAACAGGCAGGGGAGATGAATCCGACGAGGTTTCCCCTGCAGACTACGAGCGCATTCTACACTGGTTTTATGAGATGCAAAAAGAATCGAAAATCCAGCTAAAAGCAACTTGCGCCCCCCATTATTTCAGGATAATGCGCCAGCAGGCAAAAAAAGAAGGCATTGAAATCTCGGTTAAGACTCACGGCTATGAGGCAATGACAAAAGGTTGCCTCGGAGGCACGGGTTTCTGCTTTGTATCAAGTGTGGGTAAAGTCTTCCCTTGCGGCTATTTACCCGTGCTTGCCGGCAATCTCAGGGAACAGGCCTTCAAGGAGATCTGGGAAAACTCCGATGTCTTTAAAAAACTCAGAAATCCCGACGAACTTAAGGGAAAATGTGGGATCTGCGAATACAAAAAGGTCTGTGCTGGCTGTAGGGCAAGAGCTTATGCTGCTACAGGCGATTATCTTGAAGAAGAACCTTACTGTATCTACAGGCCCCGAAAAAATGGTAGTGATCAGGATGATTGACATTGAAAATTATAAAGATCGGCTCCAGAAAGAGGCTGCCGATTTTTCCTGTGATATGGATCCTTATGACGGGGAAATTCCGGTAATAGAACTTGATGAGACCGACAAAAGAATCCTCAACCTTATCCAGCAGGAAGTCCCCCTCGAAGTCGAACCTTTTGCAAGGCTAGGCGAGATTCTCGGGCTTCCGGAAATTGAGGTAATTGAAAGGCTGTGTGAACTCAACAGGAAAGGGGCAGTAAGAAGGGTAGGCCCTGTCCTCAGCACGAGAAATATAGGGGGCGTAAGTACTCTTGTGGCCCTGAAAGTGCCCGAGTCCCGCATAGAGGAAATTGCTATTTTTATTAACGAGTATCCCGAAGTTTCCCATAATTATCTCAGAAGTGCTGCGCAATATAATCTCTGGTTTACACTTTCTGCTCCTAATAAAAACAGGCTTGAGAGGATTCTCAGCGAAATTCGGGAGAAAACAGGCTGTCCTCTTCTTGATCTTCCTACAAAGCATCTGTTTAAGATTCAGGTAAAGTTTGATATCAGGTGAAATTATGGATAAAACGGATGTAAAACTGCTAAAACTCGTGCAGGATGGAATTCCAATCACTCATTCTCCTTTCAAAGGATTTGCTTCTGAACTTGGAATCAGTGAACAGGACGTTGTTGACAGGCTTAAAAGCCTCCAGAAAGCTGGGAAGATCCGTCGCTTTGCGGCTTCAATCGGGCACAGAGCCATAGGCATAAAAGCCAATGCAATGTGTGTCTGGAATGTTCCTGATGAGCAGATCGAAACTGTAGGGAATATCATGGCTGAATTTCCCGAAGTTACGCACTGTTATGAGCGCCCCCGCTATCCTGACTGGCAGTATAACCTGTTTACAATGGTCCATTCCTATAACCCCGAAGATTGTGAAAAAGTAGCTGAGAAGATTTCGGAAGCTACAGGGATTAAAGACTATACCATTTTCTTCAGTGAAAAAGAGTTTAAGAAAACCGGAGTCCGGCTTTAAGAGCCAACTAATTTATTTTGATTAATGAAATTTTATATTTTTGAGGTCCCTGAAAATGGCTGAAACAAACAATTTTCTCCCGCTTATGCTTGACCTGTCTGGCAGGAAAATCGTAATCTTTGGGGGAGGTTCGGTTGGAGAACGGAAAGCCGAACTCTTTTCAGGCTGTACGGATACCCTTGTTGCTAGCCTCGAATTTTCCCAGCGTCTGCAGGAGCTTGAAGCTTCAGGGAAGGTGCGGCTTGTTCGGCTTGATCTTCTTGCGGCTTCGGATTACGAACTCCGGGAACTCATATCAGGAGCCTTTATTGTCATACCCGCGACAAGCAATTTCGAACTGAATCAAAAGATCACTGCCATTGCACAGGAGAGCGATATTTTGATCAATCAGGTAGACGCTTTAGGTAGTGTCGTAATCCCATCAGTAATAAAAAGAGGAGACCTTGTAATAGGAATTTCCACTCTTGGCCATAGTCCAGCAGTCTCAAAATATACCCGCAGGCAGATCGAAGGCCTCATTACTCCCGAATATTCTGACATGATCCGGCTTCAGGATGAGCTAAGGAGTTACCTCAAGCGGCATGTGGCAGAACAGAGGCAGAGAAAGGCAATTCTCTGGAAAATCCTTGAAAGCGAGGCTGTCTGGAGTGGTTTTTCCGAGTCTTACGAAAAAGCAGCAGAAGCGGCATACGAGATAATTTCGGGTTTCCTTGAAAGTTTTGACAGGTAAAGCCTGGTAGGAAGCGAAGAGGCTGGCAGAAAATATAAAATATCAAGAACTTTCAAAACATACTCTAAATCTCAATAC